>JAWOEV010000056.1:0-5211 GCA_046482565.1 Lentisphaeria bacterium
ATCTCATCCGAAATAGGCACGAGCATGGGCCTGATACCTTTTCGCGGACGGTCTTGTTAGAACCGGCTTGTATGGCTATAGTTTGAGGCCGGCCGTTGCATGAAAAAATGGGATTATGCGGGTTATTTATATGAATACCAGAGGCTAATACCACTTGTTAGACGCCATGCGAAAAGGTCTCGCGCTCCGCCTGAGGCGGATTGAGGAGCGCCGGTTGCTCTTCTCGGGGTTTTCGTGTTGTCATGCACTACCTTCAGCGGTAATGTGTTACACACTCGAAACCCCGAGAAGGGGTGCCGCCACCCCAACCCGAAGGGTTTGTGTCTCTTTCAGCGATCTTTCGTCTTTTCGGCGGAAACCGTTAGCTTACGGCTAGCGATTCCCGCCGAAAAGACAAAATATTAGCAGTTTGTCCCGACGGATGGCTGCATGAAACAAAGAACATTGACTGGCATCTCCCTGACGGTCGATGCTAAGTCCGACAAACTGCTAGCTTGAACATAACTTGGAGACCGGATTAATATGACTTCTCGAAATCATGAGGAAACCGACTGGGGGCAACGCCTAGTTGACATAATGAAAACATTGAGGGCGCCGGGCGGTTGCCCTTGGGACCGTACTCAAACCCACCAGACGCTCAAAGAGTTTCTGGCTGAAGAAGCCGCGGAACTCTACGACGCCATAGATGAGGAAGATGACAACGCCTTACGGGAAGAGCTTGGCGATGTTTTACTACAGGTTGTGTTTCACGCCGTTATCGCTGATGAGCAAAAGCGCTTTGATTTCCAGGATGCGGCCCGGACTTGCTGTGAAAAGCTTATCCGTCGGCATCCCCATGTATTCGGGGAAACGAATGTACGGGACGCGGAAGGAGTCATACAGCAATGGGAGGAAATCAAGAAAGCAGAAAAAGGAGATACGCGAAAATCCGTTCTCAGCGGGGTGCCGCGGCAGCTTTCCGCTCTTCACCGCGCCCATAAAATGCAGCACAAAGCCGCTAAAGTGGGTTTTGACTGGCCCTCTATTGATGGTGTCATAGCCAAGATAGAGGAAGAGCTTGGCGAGGTCAAGCATGCCCTGGCAACAGAGGATGACGCCGCTCTAGAAGAAGAAATCGGCGACCTGCTCTTTGCTGTGGTAAATCTAAGCCGGTTTCAAAATCGCCTGGCCGAAGAACTTCTGCATGATACGATCAAAAAGTTTGAGCGGCGCTTCCACTCTATAGAAGAGACCCTGGAGGTTCAGAATCGCTCCCCCGAGGATTGTTCGCTTCCGGAGCTGGAAGCGCTGTGGCAAGAAGCAAAGAAAAGTCGTAATTCAAAATAAGGAGCATAATTATGCTACGGAAAAACATTCAACTACTGGCGGTCATCAGCCTGACACTGACATTGCTTACCCCTTGGGGATGCAGCAAGCAAGAAGATACAGGGGGGGAGGATCAGCCGGAACAAAAAAAATCCACGGTTGAGCAAATTACCGAAGATGTCACTGGAATCACGACTATACGAAAAGGTGAAGAAACCAAGGATAGAATAAGAGATATCAATAAAAAGCGTGAGCGGCAACTCCAGGATACGCTGAATAATTCTGAATGAAATGAGTAACGAAGCGCCAGACAATCAAAATTCTGACACTATTCACCGTTATTTAAAGCCGTTGCTCATCATTACCATCGTAGCGGTATTTATCGGTGCTTGGCTGGCCGGTTGCGAGGCTTACATAAAGCAACCGCAAAAAATGGTGGACACTGTCACCGGCGGCGGCTGGCAGGCGGGGGTGGTTTTCTGTTTTGTCTTTATAGCGGCCGGAAGCCTGGGGGTTCCCCCGGCCGTTTTTGTGGTAGCGGCCGGCCTTCTGTGGCCGTTCTGGACGGCCCTCGGTTTTTCCCTGCTTGGCGGTATGGCCGCAGCCATTTTCGGATATCTGCTGAGCCGTTACATAGCGCACGACTTTTGCCAACGCCACATACCGAAAGGGGTGCAGCGTTACAGCGAGCGCCTTCGAGATAACGGCTTGCGAACGGTAATTTTTCTGCGCCTGGCATTTTATCTCTTTCCCCCCGTTAACTGGATGATCGGATTAAGTCGTATTCGCGGGCGGGATTATTTTTTCGGGACTCTCATTGGCACGCTGCCGGGGACCGTCCTTTACACCGTGATAGGAGACGGTTTTGTCCCGTGGCTGTTGTCGCAATCCCCCGCTGTTATTGCCGCAATTATCATTACGGCGGTCTGTGCTTTCGGCTTCTTTTTCATCCTGCACCTCCGTTCCATACGGCGCAAAAGTTCATTGGCTAAAGATGATAAAACGGGAGGGGGTGATTTTGTGTCCAAGCCGCCGCTTCTGCGCGAGGGGCCGAATCCTGTTGCATTCTCATTTTTTTTAAAAACCATATGGACATACCTCCGCTTGAGTTGCCGCGCCTTTTTCCCGCCTTATCCTTATAAACGCCCCCCCGGCCTCAAACGACTGGCCATGTTATTAATTGTCCTGCCCGCCTTCGGCTTGTTGCAATTAATTCACTGGCTTGCCTTCTGGGTCGATGAATTACTCTTCCCTGATTACCGCAATACAGTGCCCGAAAAACCACTTTTTATCGTCGGGATTCCGCGCAGCGGCACAACCTTTCTGCATCGGGTTCTGGCCCGGGACGCCAAGAAATTTTCAACCTTCGAACTTTGGGAGCTGCTATTCGCCCCCGCCATTTGTGAACGCAAATCCCTGCTCGCCCTGATCAAAGTAGACAAACGGCTGGGCCGTCCGCTAAGTCGTTCAATCAACTGGTGCAGCCAACGCGTTACGGGCGGTCTCGACGATGTACATAAACTTTCGCTCCGCGAAGCTGAAGAAGATTTTCTGCTTTTAATGCCGGCTCTGGCCTGCTACATACTAGTCGTGGTTTTTCCTTTCGCAGAGGAAATACAAAAACTCAGGCGCTTTGACGTGGCGCTCTCGGAAAATGACCGAGCGCAAGTCATGGCCTTTTACAGGTCAATGCTCCAACGCCACTGCTACGTAAACCAAAGCGAACAGATTCTGCTTTCAAAAAATGTATCTTTTACGCCTATGCTCAAATCATTAAGCGAAACCTTCCCGGATTGCCGAATGCTAGTCTGTATACGCCACCCTCGGGAAGCAGTAGCGTCCCAGATGAGCGCGATGAAAGGAAGCTGGCAGGCTTTCGGCCTAAAAATTCAGCCGCAGACCTTTCAAGATCGCTGGCTTGAGCTTATGAAAGACTACTACAAGCACCTCAGTTCCACGCTTCCGGCGCTTGCCCCAAGTCGCCTTTTTTCCGTGGAAATGGCTGAGCTCCGCACAAATACAGCGGAAGTTGTCCAAGCTGTCTATGATAAATTCGGGTACACGATAACCGATTCATTTCGAAAAGAACTGCAGGACATTACCAAAGCTTCTCGGGCGTATCAGAGCAAACATAACTATGCGCTGGAGGAATACGGGCTTGACTGGACTGAAATAGAAGATGAGTTTGCGGAAGTGTGGCAAGATTTGCAACAAGCACTCTCAGGTGGCAAATTGAGAAACCTCTGACAAAGTATCATGCATCTGAAATAACTAGACGCCATGCGAAAAGGTCTGGCGCTCCTCCTGAGACGGATTGAGGAGCGCCGGTGGCTCTTCTCGGGTTTTTCGTGTTGTCATGCACTACCCTCAGCGGTAATGCGTTACAGCGCAAAAGCCCGAGAGGGGTTGCCGCCGCCTCAACCCGAAGGGCTTGTGTCTCTTTCGGCGATCTTTCGTCTTTTCGGCGGAAACCGTTAGCTTACGGCTAGCGCATTCCGCCGAAAAGACAAAATCTCATCCGAAATAGGCACGAGCATGGGGCTGATACCTTTTCGCATGGCGTCTAACTACCGACTAAATCCTGAATCCGTAAGAAGCTGCTTATGCCTAACAATTCAAAAACTCAGAGCGAACTTGCCAATATCGCGGAAAACGCTGACCTGAATTTTAAAGAGCTCCGTATTGTCGTTTTTTCAGATGCGTTCCGGCACCGTAATGGAGTGGGTGCTTATTACTGTGATCTTCTGGAGAGTTTCAAAGGTAAGATCGGCGAGTCTGAATTAATCTGCCCCGGCCCGGCGCCGGCAGGCTCGCATCAGCCGCGTCAGGGGTTATCGATTCCCCTTCCGGGGGACAACACCCAGCGCCTCTGCCTTCCCGGGGTTATAAAAGCACGCCGAGTCATGCGTAAGATAAAACCGCATGTTGTAATCCTGGCCGCCCCCGGCCCCTACGGCCTGCTGGGACTGATCATGGCGAAAATTTACAAGGCCAAGCTGTGCATCGGCTACCACACCCAGTACGACAAACTGGTCAGCCTGTACTGGAACCGGGTTTTCGGCCCCATGGCCGAACGCTATCTCAGGGGACTGGACAAATGGATGTTCAAACGAGCCCGCGTGGTTTTAACCAACAGCCGTCCGATGGAAACAGCGGCCTGGGAACTCGGCAGTAAAGACGTGCGTTTGGTGGGAACTCCCGTTGAACCCCGTATGCTCGCACCGGTAAAAGCGCCCCCGGATAAGCAATTCGGACCGGTTTTATTTGTCGGGCGGCTCGCTGGCGAGAAAAACCTGGACGTGTTTCTGGAGGCGGCCGAGCGTTTGCCGCAGACCAAATTCATCATTGCCGGTGACGGTCCGCTTGCCGATGAAATCACTGCGGCGGCCGAGAACCTCAAGAATCTGGACTACGTCGGCTGGGTAAACCGCGAGGACTTGGTCAAGGTTCTGGATAATTCTGAAATGCTGGTTCTGCCCTCTACAATTGAATCATTCGGGACTGTCGCCATTGAGGCGATGGCCCGGGCCCGCATGGTAATGGTTTCTGAACATTGCGGGATTACCGAGTGGCCCGAGTTGTCACCTGGCGTCGAAGTTCTGTATGATGGCGAACACCTAGCGGATGCCCTGCAGAAATATATAGATATGCCGCTTGCAGAACGCCACCGCAAACGTCTTTATGCCCGCACTCACTGTGAGAAATTTGCGATGGAAACCATTGCTAATTGGCAGGATACATTATTGGAGGTTGCGCGGCAGGGGTAAATGTTTTAAAAACATAGGCATGGTCATCCCATAACTCGAAGAAAAGGGGGTGATTTTCGCCTCGTTTATGCTTGGCGGTGCCGATTCTATCGTAACCCTAGCCCAAGTTTCGCAACTTGGGCTATAAGTCGTTGCGCCG
>JAWOEV010000099.1:0-11134 GCA_046482565.1 Lentisphaeria bacterium
GGATACGGCTGTTGTACGAAGAGAGTGGTCTTTCGCAACGCGACATCGGCCTGCTGGCCGGACATTGCGACGGATCGACAGTCAGTCGATCCCTGGCACGTATCGCCTCAACAATGGCCGAGGACGAGACTGCAGAGAACCGGTACCAGGCACTGCATGCAAAAATTACAAATTCCAAGGCCTGACCCCGATGCTCGAGGCTTGAATAGAGCTACTTTTTTTGCAATGCAAGGACTTATGACGCAAAATTTCTTAAAAATTTTGTTTTAGCCCGAATTTCTGCGAAATTCGGGCTAGGCCTGTTCGAGAGCCTGCGTGAATACTGATTTTATCATTTTCGGGGAGATGACGCCGCGCCCGCGGTCAGTATAATCAGTCTGGATGCCGAGATAGGTGAAGAGCTTTGAGTCTTTGCAGACCTTGTCCTCTTTCCCCATAGTGGGATTGGGGAGGGGAGTGAATTTACCGGTTTCACTGTTTAATTTTGTAATGAGAAAGGCCGGAATGCGCTGTGGATTTACGCATTCTGATTTGCAGAAAGAAACCATGCCTTCTTCACTTTCAACATCACAATAAACTTTCTCGAAATTCTTCCATTCGTCTTTTTTCAGCAAAGAATCCAGGCGTTGGTTGAGGACTTTACATTTCGGGCAACCGGCTTTTCCGAAAACTAATACTCTGAATTTATTCTGCATTTTCATGTCCTCCTTAGTGCGTCCATTTTTTCGTGTCCCAATTCCATATTTTGTTCGATACCGATTATTATGTAACAGGTATCTTCCTGTCGGTCGATGCTAAGTCCGGCAAACTGCTACGCAGTCACCAGTTCGGCCGGGCTGTCTTCCTCAAGAAACTGGTCGCCGTCGGCTGATTCCACTGCGTAACGGCCACGCTGGCGGGCAATAAGCTCGCCGTAGCGTTTGGATTTATTCCAGTTCTGGATTTTGCTGAAGTAGCCGACCACCCGGGTTTCCCCGACGATATCTTCGGAACCGCAGCGGGTGCAGGATTCATTGAGGCCGCGTTCACTGTGGTAACAGTCATTGCAGTAGGTGAACTCGGGTGAGATCGTTAACTGTGCCGTCTGCGTGCGATACAGGGTCTCGCGGGCCAGCTCGGCAACAGAATCAGCTGAGGGTTGTTCTTCACCCACAAACGCATGGGTGATGGCGCCCGACTCAATGACACTGTGGAACTTGGCCTGCTCGCGAATCCGCTCGACCAGTGAAACCGGGGCTTCCGCCGACAGGTGGACAGAGTTGGTGTAGTAGGCCACATCTTCGCTGTCGCCCTTGACGATATCTTCTGATTCCTTACGGAAGAAGAGCAGGTCGGTCTTCGCCAAGCGTCGCGCGGCACTTTCAGCCGGGGATTCTTCCAGCGTCAATTTGATGCCGTGCTTTTTGGACAGCTTTTTCGCCTTGATATACATGTGAGAGACAATTCGCAGGCCGGTTTCCATGGCGTTTTCGCTCTCGTGCAATTCTTCGCCGGTCAGGAATTTGACTACATCGTTGACCCCGATCAGTCCGATGATATACGTACATTTATCCAATTCGACATACGGCCTGCCGTCACAGGCTTCCCGGCCAATTTGGTGTAGTGGACGGCCGGGTTCACTCATCATTTCCGCAATTTTCTCCTGCTTCTGCATGTGGGCTTCGACCGCCAGCTCCATGGTACGGTCGATCTCTTCATAGAGACCGGCAAGTGATTTATTGCCGGCACGCGACGCCCGGAATCCGGCTTGCGGAATGTTGATTGTGACATTCTGGAAACCGCAGAAGCGCATTGACTCCGGGTGCTTCAGCATACGGTTGTCTTCGATGGTTGTACGCAGGCGACAGCAGGCAGACAGGGTTACTTCGTCGCGGTCGAAGATAAAGTATGTCGAACCGTTCTTGCTGGCCAGTTCACACGCCTTCATGAAGATTTTGTGCTGGGCCGGGTCCTGGAATGTTTCTTCGGAGATATGGAAGTCGCATTTCGGGAATTCAAATACCCGTCCATTGCGGTCACCGTCAGACCATACCGAAAGCAGAGCTTCAGTAAATTCGCGGGCTTCTTTTTCGTAGTCGCCGTAGGTGACAATTGTTTCGCCGCGTTCATCCAGTTCCGCCTGAATTTCAGGGTCGTGAGTTAATCCATCCTTGGTGGTGTGAATTTCTCTTCGAACCAGGCGCTCATTGCCTTTGCTGTCCGTGTAGTACAGATTGGCCAGGGCGTTGCCGGAGGGGTCGGTGTCATCGCGCATTTGTTCTTCAAGTTCCACAACATGACCGTTGGCGAGGCGCATCATATAATGGCCGCCGGGACCGACAGCGGGAACGTCACGCAGATAGCGCGGGACGCCGGTATGAATGTTAAAGTCCAGGAACAATGTCTGGCCGCCTCTCGAGAAAGCGTTCTGGGAACCGTTGAAGATCAGCTCTTGGGCAACTTGTTTCATTTCTTCAGCGCTCATCCCCTTAAGATACGGGGCGTAGAAAATATTGATATAGGCGATCCCTAGGGCTCCGGCATAATTGGCCTGCATTGAAGCTAGAAAGGTGTTCAGATGCCCGGTCAGGACAGAGGCGCTGCGGGCCGGGTTGGATTCGGTATTGAGATTTGATAAGTCGCGCAGTCCATATTTTTTGACATATTCAATGGAGTGCGAAGAGCAGTACACACGGTGCGGGTAACCCAGATCATGAATGTGAACCGAACCGGTTTCGTGCGCCCGTTTCACGTCATTACTGAAGATGGTGTCCAAGCCCCATTGCTTGAGGATCAGTTCTGCTAATCCCAGGTTTACCGCTTCGGGATTGTTGTTGACAATATTGCTGTTCTCAGTGGACTTCGTGAACATCAAGCGTTCAATGAAGTCTTTCGGGACGCGGTATAGTGACAAATCTTTGAGTTGCTGGTTGCATTCGCGTTCGGCTAATTCGTTGTTTACCAATTCCCGTATCAAGCTGGTGGTGAGGGTCTTGACTTCACTGTTAATCACCTGGTTTTCTACCTCTTTGGCAACGCTGACCGCTATTTCGCTTGACAACTGGGTCTCGTCAAGCAATTGTTCAACGATTCTGTCGCGGTTCCAAGCCGAGGTTTCGCTTTTGTCGACCGAGTGAACCAGCAGGAGGCTGGCATCGGTTACGTCGACTTCATCGTTTTCTTTATTGCGCACAAAAATGTTGCGCCGAGCTACTTCGCGCTGTTTCCGATAGCGTTTATACGCAGTCATGATTTCCGGGTAGCCGTTTTCGGAAAGCATTATTTCGACCAGATCCTGGACATCCTCAATGGCGGGGATGCGCCGGTTGTCCTCGCTCGGGAATACATAGTATTCGCAGAGAGGGTTATCAAGCTCCTGCATCACACGGTCGGTGATCCTTTCAGCGATGGAAGGATCAACTACGCGGCCTTCTTTACGAGCCACAACTTCGGCAGCATGATGAACGGCGTTCTTGATTTTATCAGGGCGAAAAGGAACCTCCATGCCGTTACGTTTGCGAAATGCATCAAATGCCGCTTTAGTTGTTGCCGTAGCCATTTCCAGCCTCCTCGTTTTTTTCTGCAGGTTGAAGTTTAGTGAGAACAGTCACGTATTCCCGCATAATTACGTGTACATAAAACACAATATATAGTGGTCTGGGGTTTGTCAACCACTAGATGCGGTATTTTTTTGTAGAAAATACGTAACTTCTTGGGAAGCTGATAATTAGAAAACCAAAAAAAATACCTTGCAAAAATCATCCCTGCACGACATATTTGAGCTGTTCAAAATCACCGTGAGTACGGCTTGTGAGAAAGCCAATTCGTAAGAGCCTAAACGACGACCCGCAAGGAGTAAATAATGAGTCAGCCTGCAACCCCGGAAAAAATTGCTGTAGTCGGGCTTGGTTATGTGGGATTACCCCTGGCCGTAGCCTTCGGCCAGTGCCAGCCTGTTATCGGTTTTGATATTAATGAAACTCGCGTAGCTGAGCTTAAGGCGGGGCGCGATGTAACCAACGAGGCCGATCCGGAAGCCTTTCGGAGAGCGGATATTGAATATACCGACAACCCGCAGGATTTAACCGAGTGTACAGCGATAATTGTGGCTGTTCCGACGCCGGTTAACGGAGCTAAGCGTCCGGACCTGACGGCTCTCGAAGGGGCCGCTGAAACCGTGGGAAAAATTCTCCGCAAGGGTATGCTTGTCGTTTTCGAGAGCACGGTTTATCCCGGCGTTACCGAAGAGGTCTGCGCTCCTATCCTCGAGAAAGAGTCGGGCTTGAAGCTTGGTCAATTTGCTGTGGGCTATTCTCCGGAACGGATTAATCCCGGTGACCATAAACACACGCTGAGTAATGTTGTTAAGGTGGTTTCCGGGCATGATGCCGAGGCCCTGGAGAGAACGGCCGGAATTTACGAGAAGATAGTTGAGGCCGGGATTCACAGAGCGCCCACGATCAAGACGGCGGAAGCCGCAAAAGTGATCGAAAACATTCAGCGAGACCTCAACATCGGGCTTATGAACGAGCTGTCGAAAATTTTCAAACGCGCGGCCATAAATACAGATGAAGTAGTGGAAGCCGCCGCCACGAAATGGAATTTTCACCGTTATATGCCGGGATTGGTCGGCGGCCACTGCATCGGGGTGGATCCCTATTATCTTACGCACCTGGCTTTCAAGCTGGATATATCCCCCCGGGTAATCCTAGCCGGCAGGGAAACTAATGACAGCATGGGGCGTTATGTGGGGGGGCTGGTCGTGCGCGAATTGTCCCGCTGCGGTAAAGTTCATATAAATTCCAAAGTTTTGCTTATGGGGCTGACCTTTAAAGAGGATGTCCCCGATTGCCGTAACAGCAGGGCCGTTGATGTGGTGGAATACCTGCAGGAATTTGGCATTACTGTTTACGGCTGTGACCCGTTGATATCCAACCATAACCTGAAAGAAATGTTCCATGTTGAACCGGTCGATTTAGATGAATTGCCCCAGGTTGACACCGTGGCAGTAATCAATAAACATAAGGCGTTTTCCGGCTTGCTTCTCGATGACCTGGCCACGCTCATGGATCCGCCCATCCTTTTCGACCTCAAAAATCTCTATAACCGCTACGAAGCGGAAAAGAAAGGGATCACGCACTACAGCCTTTAGCCCAGTTATTTCATTGCCGGTCGTTCACCCGCTGGGTGAGTCCCTATGGCTCCATCTTTACGTCAGGAGGGGCAGCCTCGCCGAGGAACCCCTACGCACGCCCAATTCAATTCGGTGCGATTCCGGCCTTAAGTCGCCTTTCCGGCGGGATTTTGTAGTACAAAACAACGCTAATCGCCGCCGGCCAACTTGCCCACGATACCTTTTCGCGGCGGTCGCGCTTCCTACGCCAGCCTTAACCCCCCTGTATAAGCGCTTTGAAACGGGTGCTGTCAGCCGCTGGAAAAGTTCATAAAACCAGTTATGCTTAAGGCTTGCGTAATTTTTTGAAAAAGCGGAACGGAACCCCCATTTATGAGCACACTTGTTGAACAACTTCAGGAAACTCTTGCCGATGCCACTCGGCGCTTGGCCGCGGCCGAAGATGTGGATGCGGTCGAAGCCTTGCGGGTCGAGTTTGTCGGCCGTAGCGGGCGTGTCCCAGCTCTCATGAAAGAGATGCGGAATGTGCCTGCCGAAGAAAAGCCGACGGTTGGAAAAACTGCGAACCAGGTCAAGCAGGGCATCCAGAGCGCGATTGACGAAGCCAAAGAACGGGTTCGTGAAGCAGCTGAATCTGCGGCTGGCGGGATTGACGTCACCATGCCGGGCAGGCGACGCGAGCGCGGCCATAAACATCCCGTCAACCGGGTAATGGATGATACCGTTGATATTTTCCGGCGCCTCGGCTTTATAGCTGCGGATGGACCGGACCTGGAAACGGAATATTACAATTTCGACGCTCTCAATACCCCGGCCGATCACCCTTCGCGTGATATTCAGGATACCTTCTATCTGCCGGACGGACGCTTGCTGCGGACGCAGACCTCCCCCGTGCAGATCCGCGTCATGGAAAAGCAAAGCCCGCCCGTTCGAATCTTGTGTCCCGGGCGTTGTTTTCGGCGCGACACCCCAGATGCGACCCACAGCATGAACTTCCATCAGATCGAGGGACTTTATGTTGACCGCAATGTGTCCCTGGCTGACTTGAAGGCGGTATTAAGCGCTTTCGCCCACGAATTGCTCGGTCCCGATGTGAAAGTGCGGTTTCGACCCCATTTTTTCCCGTTTACAGAACCCAGCATCGAATACGATTTCTCCTGCATTATGTGCAAAGGCGAAGGCTGCCGTATCTGTAAAAACTCCGGCTGGCTGGAGATCTCCGGTGCCGGCATGGTCGATCCGGCGGTGTTCGATGCTGTCGGTTATGACCCGGAAGAATGGACCGGTTTCGCGTTTGGTATGGGGATTGAACGGATCGCCATGATTCGCTATGCCTTGACGGATATCCGCATGCTGTACGAAAACGATATGCGGTTCCTGGGGCAATTCTAGGGCGTTATACCCGAATTCGTGCGGTTCCAAACTTTGTCTCGAACCTTACTGTAATCTGGAAATTTTGTTTTTATGAAAACATCTCTTAATTGGCTTAAAAACTATGTAACGACCAACTGGGACGCCGAAGAACTGGCCGAAAAACTGACCTTGGCCGGGCTCGAGGTCGAGGGCATCCAAAAAAGCGGTGATGTCCCGGCTGGCGTGGTCATAGCCGAAATTAAAGAACGGCGCAAACACCCGAACGCCGACAAACTCAGCTTGTGCGAGGTCGATAACGGAAGCGGTGAGCTTGTCCAGGTTGTCTGCGGAGCACCGAACTGTGATGCGGGTAAAAAAGTGCCCATGGCCACGGTCGGCACTGAACTGGGCGAAGGTTTCAAAATCAAAAAAGCCAAACTTCGCGGCGAGGTCTCTTACGGTATGCTGTGCAGCGCTGCCGAGCTCGGCATCAGTGACGACCAGGAAGGCCTTATGGAGTTGTCCGAGGACGCCGTGCCGGGTAAACCGCTCAGTGATTACCTGGAGCAGGATACGGTTATCGATTGGGAAATTACCCCGAACCGCCCGGACTGGCTCTCGCATATCGGCATCGCTCGTGAGGCCGCCGCGGTCAGCGGTCGTACAGAAACATTTAAGCGTCCGGATGCAACCCTCCCGCATGCGACGGCACCGACGGTCGAAGAATTGGTTACTGTCAATGTTCAAGATCCGGATCTGTGCCCGCGCTATACCGCCCGAATTATTCGTAACGTCAAAATCGCCCCCAGCCCCGACTGGCTTAAGCAGGCGTTGACCGCCGTTGGAATCAGGCCAATTAATAACGTGGTCGATATCACCAATTTCGTGTTGCTGGAATGTGGGCAGCCCCTTCACGCATTCGATTATGAACTGCTTGGCGGGCAGCATATTATTGTTCGCCGAGCCGCTGACGGCGAAAAGATGACGACTCTGGATGGCACTGAGCATACTCTTAGTGCCGATAACCTGCTGATCGCCGATTCAAAATGCGGGGTTGCCCTCGCCGGCATCATGGGGGGGGGTAACAGTGAAATTAGTCAGGACACCACAACCGTACTTCTGGAAAGCGCCGCTTTTAACCCCTCGAACACCCGGGCAACCGCGAAAAAACTCGGCCTCGCGACGGAATCCTCGCACCGGTTTGAACGCGGTATCGACATCGAAATGGTGGAATTCGCCAGTCGCCGGGCGGCCAGTCTTATCTGTGAACTTGCCGGTGGTGAGTTGGCGGAAGGCGTTATAGATGCCTATCCTGAACCCTATACCCCCCACCAGGTGACTTGCCGGATATCCCGTTGCAACCAGCTCATCGGCATCAATCTGGAGGCCGAGACGATCGCCGATCTTTTCATGCGCCTAGGGTTGCACGTGGATTATGCCGAGGATGATCATGTCACTGTTTCCATCCCCCCATTCCGGTTGGACCTCGAACGGGAAGCAGACCTTATCGAAGAAGTGGCTAGGCTTTACGGTCTGGATAAAATACCCAATGTTCCCCTTGTCGCTCAGGCTGGCGGGACTCTCGAAAACGATGCCTATGCACCGCTGCAGCAGGTGCGGGAAGACCTGCTCGCCTTCGGTTTGACTGAAGCCATGACCTATAGCCTGCTGGGTACGGAAAGTGCGACACTGGGAAGCTCGCTGAAAGAAGATAACTTGGTGAAGCTGGCTAACCCTATCAGTGCGGAAGGTGCCTGTATGCGTCCGTCGCTGCTACCCGGGATGCTGGCCGTCGTTGAACATAACCTGGCCCACGATTGCCCGGACCTCGCCATGTTCGAGATCGGGCGGGTCATTGCCAACCAACCCGGGCAACCCGAGGAACGGCAGCAAGCCGCAATCGTTCTGACCGGCCGGGCGCACCCGGAGCGCTACGGCAGCGAGCGGGAAATGGCATACGACTTTTTTGACCTCAAAGGTCTGTTGGAAGGATGGTTCGAAGGGCGACGGCTGCTTAATCTCACTTGTGACCCGGTTTCACACCCCGCCTTCAAAGAGGGGCATGCCGCAGAATTCCGAGTCGACGGCAAGCCGGTTGCGGTACTCGGTGAAGTGAAAAACAACCTGAGCCGCCGGATGCGCCTGAATCATCCGCTGTTCATGGCTCTGGTAGAACTCGATATATTGAACCACGCGGTCAGTGCCCCGCGCGTCTTCCGCTCGCTGCCGCAGTTCCCGGCTACCGCCCGGGATATTTCACTGGTGGCCCCCGAAGCTGTTACCAACCGGGAAATCATCGATACTATTTACGGCCTGCAGAACCCCTGGCTGGCCGGCGTCGAACTGTTCGACTTGTACGAGGATGAAAAACAACTCGGGAAAGGCAAACGCAGTCTCGCGTATTCACTGACCTACCGCGACTGTACGCGGACTCTCAAGGACGAAGAAGTTAACCAGGCCCACGAAAAGGTTCGTAAAAAACTGGCCGAAAAACTACCGGTCGAACTGCGCTGAATTGGGCTTACTTGGGTTGATAGGGAAAGTCTTGGAGTTCACACTTTTCGCCCGAGGTGGAAGCGACGCGTAAACGCCGACGAATTCAAAGCGGATCTGCCGTGGGCATGACAGTGTGTTGTTTTATCTAAATTTAAGGGAGAAAAAATGTCCCAGAAAATAGCAAATATTCTGATGGCTTTTGCGGCAGCCGTATTCCTCAGTTCCTGCGCCTCCAGCAAGCGGGCCATGCGCATTTCACCATTCGCGGAAAGCGGTAGCACATGGGTCGGTGATATGAGTGAAGAACGGGTTAATCTCTGGCCGCTGGCTTATCATCAGGAGGATGCGACCTCCATCCTCTGGCCGATCATGGATATTGATGATGCGGGGTTCGCCGTGCGCCCCGTCTTCAATAAGGAAAATGATGATTACTCAATCCTCTTTCCTTTATGCGCCTGGAATCCGAAAGAGGGCGACGGTTGGTTCCTGACCTTTTACCGGGATAATGTCGGCGGCGACTCGATATATGGCTGTTTCCCGTTTTTTCACGCTGGTAATCATTTTAAATATATCGGCCCGGCCTGGTGGACCGGCCATGACAAGGTCAGGAGCTGGGGCATCTTCCCGCTCATGGCCGAAGGCAGAGAAATCGCCTATATCGGCCCCTTCTGGAAAGACGGCAAATGGAAGGATGACGATACCGAGCTCGGGGTTTTCCCGCTGGCCTATTGGAAGAAAAACCATGATGCATGGCTCTTTCCCCTTTATCGAAGGCAGGAATTTGCGGATGACAGCGGTCGCTTTACTCTAGGCCTCGGTACCCTTGCATATCTCGATAAACAATCCCCCTCCGATTATACCCATTGGATCGCCCCCGCCTATTTCGCACGGCGAGAGGACGACAAAAAATGGTCAGTGGTTCTGCCATTGTGGTTTTCTCGTGTCGACGGGGAGGAACGCAATTCTATGCTCTTGCCATTCGGCTTCTATAGTCGAGATGCAAAACAGCAGATGATTGTCACCCCGTTAGGCGGACGGGCCTGGACCAGTGGCGGACAGACCCGGATGCGCAATATTCTCGGTCCGCTCTATCACTGGCATAAAGGCCCGTCTCATACCTTCAGCGCCTTCGCCTGGCCGTTGCTGACCATGCGCCGTGATCATAAATCAGAATCCTATAAGTGGGCCAGCTGGCCGCTCGGAACCGTTTATGAATCATCCGCAGATGAATCTTTGTTAATAGCCCTGTTCGGCGCTTATGGTCAAGAGCTGCAGCCGTCCTCTCGCCGGCATGCTGCCCTCTGGGGAATAGCCAGAACTCTGCACATGGATAATGCAACTTCCTGGCAAGCATGGCCCCTGGCTAGGGTTAGTCACCACGATGACAGTGTTTTCGCCGATCCACTGCAGTCCTGCCTGCTAAATTATCACCGAACTGATTCGGAGAAGGCCTTTTTCCTGACCCCGCTTTTCGGGAAAGGTGATTTTGGCGACAGGCGGGAATGGCGCCTGCTACCTCTAGCCTATCATTGGGAAAAGGAAGACCGCTCCATATCTAATTATATGCTGCTGAGCGGCAAAAACTCTTCCCCGGACTGGAAAGAATGGTATGCTCTGCCGTTCCTCGGCAAAGCCGGGGGGGATGCCACGCGCGCCGATGACTTTGGTGTCAGCTCTCTGGCCTTTTATTCTCATCGGCAGGATCCGCAGAAGAGCGTCGCCAAGCTGGGTTACGGGTTGCTGTACAGCGACACCGACGAAAAACTCGAATACGGCCGGGCACACACGAGCAGAATTATGACTTTGTGGCAGCAGTCAGAGATGAGCCAGGAGCGCAAAGCAGTGCTGGAAGAGGCAGGTCAAAACCCGAACCGTTTCTACGGTGACGACCGAACTCTCAAGTCACAGAAATACAACCTTTTCCCCCTCTTTTTCAGCCGTTATTCCAGAAAACTGGCAATTGGCATGTATTCCTCGCAACAACAACGCCTGACCAGCCGCTGGCTTCGCATGCAGTCTGATCAGAAGCTTGAGGAACCACGCCGGCAAAAACTGGATTTTATCGAAGATGAGTTACTGAAAACCCTGCGGACAGATCCTCTGACCGCCGATCTGGTGCAAAATATCAGGTCGGCAACCCCCGAGGCAGACAAACAGAAAATAATAACCAAG
>JAWOEV010000116.1:0-3124 GCA_046482565.1 Lentisphaeria bacterium
GCCGGAACTGGGTTTCCCAGTCAAATTCAGCCCGAGCGTCGGAAATAGCGTCATCCCGCTTGCGCACCCCGGGGCACTTTCGGGCTATATCGGCTGCATGAGCAGCGATTTTAAACGCAATAACTCCTTCACGCACATCGCGTTGATTCGGCAGACCGAGGTGTTCCTTAGGGGTGACGTAGCAAAGCATAGCGGCACCGTACATTGCGCCCATGGCACCGCCGATGGCGCTGGTCAGGTGGTCATAACCAGGGGCGCAGTCGGTTACAACCGGGCCTAATATATAGAAAGGAGCTCCGGCACAGATCTCCTCCTCTTTTTCCATGTTCATCTGTATTTCATCCATGGGGATATGACCGGGGCCTTCTACCATGCACTGGACACCGGCAGCACGACTTCGCTTCACCAAGTCGCCTAATGCTGACAGCTCGGCAAATTGCGCCTGGTCCGAGGCGTCAGCGAGGCAGCCGGGGCGAAGCCCGTCGCCCAGTGACAAAGTTATATCGTGCTGACGGCATATAGCCAGCAGCCGGTCAAATTCTGCATAGAGAGGGTTTTCCCGATCATGGTATTGCATCCAGCGTGCGGTCAGCGCGCCACCGCGACTGACAATGCCCAGCTTACGCTTCTCAGCTAGCGGAACATGTTCATGCAAGAGGCCGGCGTGGACAGTCATGTAGTCTACCCCTTGCTTGGCCTGTTCCTCTATAACCGTAAACAGCAACTCGTTGGTGAGATCTTCCGGTTCTTCGACCCGGCATACCGCTTCATAAATGGGAACGGTACCTATCGGTAGAGAACTGGCACTGATGATGGCGTAACGAATACTGGTCACCCCGGGGCCCGTGCTCAAATCCATCACTGTATCAGCTCCGTATGAAGCCGCCATTCTGAGCTTTTCCAGTTCGCCGCTTTCGTCACTGGACAAAGCCGAGTTGCCGATATTGGCGTTGACTTTCGTGGTCAAATCCGAGCCTATACCGATAGGTTCAAGGTTGGTATGGTGGATGTTAGCGGGGATAACCACGCGCCCGGCGGCGACCTGCTCACGAATAAACTCCGGCGACCGCTGTTCTTTTCGGGCGACGGCCTCCATCTGTTCGGTTATTTGTCCGCTTAGGGCGGCTTCGAATTGGGTAGTATATTTTGCCATAGTAATGAACATTCTGTGGTGGTTGAACAACCGTGAAACAGAGAGATGTGGTATATAAGGGCAGGGCCACGCCCGGTACAGCGAAATTCCCTTTAAAAAGCAAGTCTAATATATTGCCTGAACTTGTTCCCCGCAACTTGACAAATAATATCCATGAAGTGATGTTATCAGCTCGTAATCCCGACGCCATGCGAATAATTTAACAGGACCCTATGAACAATGACTGATGTAGCGGAAAAAGACACGCAATTTGACGATGTTCTTGAAAGTCAACTGAATCGGTTGCGGACAGGCTTCGAGCCGGGTGAAAAAATTTCAGGAACGGTGACCGCGATTGATCGCAACGGCGTTTTTGTCGATATCAATGCGCGGTGTGAAGGGATTATTGAGAGGGCGGAGCTGGAGGATGAAAACGGCGAACTTACGGTAAAAGAAGGGGACACCGTAGAGGCTTATTACCTAGAGGGTACCGAAGACGAGTTCCGCCTTACCACTAAAGTCTCCGGTGGTGCCAACACCGATATGCTCTACAGCGCGGCCCAAAGCGGGATTCCGGTTGAGGGCCGGGTTGAATCCGAAATTAACGGCGGTTTTGAAGTCAAGGTATCCGGGCATCGCGGCTTTTGCCCGTATTCTCAAATCGACTTACACCGGCAGGAGGCCGGCCTTTTTATTGGGCAGACCATGCTTTTTGATATTTTGGAATTTGATGAACATCAGGGCAACCTGGTGCTCAGTCGCCGGCAGTTGCTTGAGCGTGAACGGGAAAGCAAAAAGGAAGAGTTGAAAGATAGTCTTGCTGAAAATGATGTAGTTGACGGTACGGTTACCAAACTGATGCCTTTCGGTGCCTTTGTCGATATCGGCGGAACCGATGGTTTAATCCCTATCAGTGAGCTCGCCTGGGGGCATACCGAAAAGCCGGAAGATATAGTGAGCGTCGGCGAAAAAGTCAAGGTGTTGATTCGCAACATTGACTGGGATCGCGAAAGGATTTCACTGAGTCTGCGGCACGCCCAGGGTGACCCTTGGAAAGACCTGATCTATCGGGTTGGTGAACGAGTCAAAGGCCGGGTTGTTAAATTGATGCCTTTCGGTGCCTTTGTCGAACTGGAACCGGGGGTGGATGGGTTGGTGCATATTTCCAAACTCGGTGCCGGCCGCCGTGTCAATCATCCGAAAGAAGTAGTTTCTGAAGGCGACACTGTCGAAGTGGCAATCGAAAAGATCGATATGGATGAACGGCGTATCGGTTTAAGCATGGAACAGACGGATAGTGTGGAAGCGGATTTCGAAGTGTTGGGCCGTCCGGAGGATGTCCAAGCGGGCGCAACCGTAAGCGGGCGTGTAGATGGTATCAAAGACTTCGGCGTTTTTGTCGAGTTGCCCGATGGGCGTACCGGGCTTTTGCATGTTTCGGAAGTTGACCTTGGCTCAACTAGGGATACCGAAGGTGCCCTCAAGAATAAGTTTGAAATCGGCAGCGTTATACCGGTGCATATTAAAAAGATCGAGGGCGACCGCATCAGCCTTGCTCCGGCCGGAGGTGAAAACGAAAATTCTTCTGATGCCCCCCGGAATGATGTTCGCAGTTATATGAATGATTCCGGCGATCAGGGGCTGGGGTCACTGGGCGATGCTCTGGACGGAGTTCTGTAAGAACAGTTTAAGATAACCTTCAATGCTGCCGCGGCAAACAGCGCTCTTGTCTTTCTTGTATTCTTGGCCGGAGAGTATAGAATAGTGTTTTGTGGCGATAATTAACCTGATTGTCGCCTTTTATCAAGTGAAACATTGGAGGTAGGAAATGGAGCAAAAACAGTGGATTGTTGCAGTACTTTTGTCGTTTTTTCTGGGCGCCTTGGGAGTTGACCGCTTTTACCTGGGATACACGGGGCTGGGAGTATTGAAACTGGTTACCCTCGGCGGTTGCGGAATCTGGGCACTCATTGACTTTATTCTGATTCTTAT
>JAWOEV010000150.1:0-5479 GCA_046482565.1 Lentisphaeria bacterium
GATGTTCCGACCGGCTGAGGATGACGACGACCGACGCAATCGCGTCGCCGGATTCATCTTTTCAGCAGGCTGTATAGGCATCGTCGGCTGGCAGCTATGGGCCGGCAATTCCCTGGTTTTTGCCCTGATTGCCCTGGCTGTCATGTTTCTAACCACCTTGGTGCTTGCCAGGCTCGTGGCGGAAACCGGCATCCCCATAATGGGCAATTCCCTGGGCGCCAGCAACATCTTGAGCATGTTCCCGCTTAATTGGCTGAGCGCCAAAGCAATATATCTCACCAATTCGATCGACCTGGTTGCCGGTGTGACGAGTTCACGTGTCAGCGCCGCTGTGACCAGTATGCATGGGTTTGGCCTCGACCGCGATGCTAAGCCCCGGCAACACGCGCGTTCCGCCAAGGGCTTTCTGGTTTTGCTGGTGGTCGGCCTGTTGGCCGCTGGTGCCATCCACCTGTGGATGGGTTATAACAACCCCAAATCGCTGGATGGCACGCAAGCAATTGGCGCGGTCAATGAAATCCAAACCGCCATGGACACCCCCCTCAAATCTTTTGCCCGCGGCAGCTGGCGCAATTATCCCTACAACCGGGTCGGCCACACCATTTTCGGACTGGTTCTCGCCGTCGGCCTGCAGATTGGCTGCCTGCTTAGTCCGCTGTGGCCTCTGCATCCAGCGGGGCTCATCCTGATGGACACGGAATTTCTCATATGGACATGGCCCAGTATATTTGTCGGCTGGGCAATCAAGCGTTCGATTGTCGTTTACGGCGGCGCCAGAGCTTACCGAACCGCGCAACCGCTTTTTCTCGGCCTCATACTGGGCGAAGTTTTTGCCGCCATCCTGTGGGCCATTGTACCGGCTGTCCTCATCTGGATGGGGGGGGACGCAGCCGACGTCGGCCATATCAACGTGGGATAATATGGGCTTTTAGCCAACCGCATAGAGCATAGTACAAACACTGAAACATTACATGGCAGTTCCAAGCATGACTTTAACGAAAACAAAAAATCTTGTACTATTCCTGGCCGTTATAACCTTATTCACCGCCCCCCTGCGGGCCGGTGAATTCGTGGCCGATATCAAACGGGATACCGAAAAGCTTTGTGCCCCCCCTTCCCGGTTGCTCGGCTCCGAGGGCCATGAGCAGGCAAAAGCGCTGCTCGCCGATCGCATTACTGCACTCCCCGGCGTCAAGCTGGTCCGTCAGCCGTTTCCGGTAATCATTCCCGAAACCCGTCAGGCAACCATAACCGTTGACAATAACGGTCTTTTTCAGGGCAACCACGATATATATCCAGTATGGCCCGATAATGTACGTTTAAAATCAACTCCTGAGAACGGCTTGTCAGGGCAGACGATATATATAGGCAAAGGCGATTATAAAGATTTACCGGCCAAATCGCTACGGGGCAATATCGCCGTTACCGAGATGTCCGCATACGAAGAGGGAACTTGGGTGCGCGCCTTTGAATTTGGCGCCAAAGCGGTGCTCTTGGTGGGATCCGAAAATGATACGGACGACCGGCCCTTTTACAAATCGATTTTCAAGCCGCGCTATTACATTCCGGACGGCCCTCTGGCCGATGCTCTGCGCCGGGATCAAGTGGGAGACGTAACCATACACTGCGACGCCCAGTGGACTACGGCAACCGCCGAGAACCTGGTGGCGATGGTACCGGGGACGGATCCTTCAGCCCGGCCTATTGTCCTGGCGGCCAAATATGATGCTATGAGTGTTATCCCCGACCTCGCCCCCGGGGCCGATAATGCCGTCGACGCCGCCTTCCTCATGCGCACCCTCACCTATTTAAGCAAGCACCCCCCCCGAAGAGGCGTAATTGTCGCCTTTGTGGACGCCTTTGGATTTAACCTTATGGGCATGCGTGAACTTATGGTTATGCTGAATGTTACACCGGACGACGCGACGCGTCAGGCGTATGAAAAAGAAATTAACCAGCGAATTGAAGAGTACGAGCAAGTCGCCGAGCAGGTAGACAAGCTCGGGACAGATCCTTTGAAAGCTCTGCCGAAACTGGAGGACAAAGCCCAATACGGCACCCTTCAGCGCTATGTGAAAGACGTCCTGAGCCCCGAAATCATCGCCATTCGCGAGCAACTTTTTGAGTTGCGACTCAAAGAAGCCGAGCTCGACGGTGAAGAAGCAGAGGCCGTAACCGCCCGGAAAAAGAAAAAGCTTGCCCGCAAACACGAACTTGACGCTATACTCAGCGGCATTGTTGCTAGGGGCGAACTTCCGGAAAACCTGCTTGACGAGTGCGCGACGGTATGGCGCAAAATTCGCGAACGCACCCAAAAGCAGTTGCAGGAAATAAAACAGTCGATTGCCCTGTTTGACACTTATGATCAGTTACGGGCGGAGGTTATGCGCGGGCTCAGCATCACCGCACCGGAGGAAGTCCCGGTTCCCTTCGTTTTGGGTATAGACTTGTCTGACGCCGGCACAAACGTTGGGCCCGCCTACAAGTGCGAAGTACTCTACGCCCCATACGCACAGGAAGCCAGAAAATTTACCCGCTGGCTCACAACGAAACTCAAAAGCTCCACCAATCCCTATGCCCAAATTCCATCTGCGCGTCTTGAAGAACTTGGACTCCGAGCGGACGGATTAAAGGCCATAGTCGAGAAATTCATCAACGCGGAAGCCGTAACCTCCCCCGAAATGGAACAAGTAATCTCGGAGGCCGTACCGGACATCAGCGACGAAGCCACGAACCGTATCCTGGGCGCAATCGATCAGAAAATTGAGTTGGGACGGGACCAATCGGATGCGGAGACGTACGACCGAATTTTGAAGATCATCACGCAGGAAATGCCGTACATGGAAGGCATACAGGTGGAGAAACTTGTCGCTGAAATCCTCAACCAGGAAGCCCTCAGCGGCGGCGTGGCCCCGGAATCCACCACCGTTCAGAGCCGCGCTCTGCTGACCGGTGTCTGCCCGAGCTTTCAGGCCACCGGTGCAACTTGGACCACTCTCGAAGGTGTGCGCGACCGCCTGGATACGCCGCAAGACACATTTGAACGGCTTGACTGGGAACGTCTCACGCCGCAGATCCGGATAACTGCACTCCTAGTGGAAATGCTTTTGAACGATGACTCCTTTGTCCCCGACGACCAGCAGGCACGGAAGGGAAATTTCCCTGATTGGCACATGCCCAGCGGTAAAGCCGTCAGTGAATCAGTGGCTGAGACCATTGCCCGCACACCGCAGCCCGGCATGCTCGTCACCAGCTTCAATGACAAGAAAGGACCGGCAGTGGTAAATATTCGCGGGCATGAATTCATCACAACCCGGGTTGACGGCCGCTTTCGCTTCCGCCCTAAACCGGCGGATTGCTGGTGGCCAGCCAGAAACCGCTTCGTCAAGGCTTACTCGCTGGATGATGACGGGCGTATTGTAAGAGCAATAGGTACCGTTAAAAGCATGACTACAGGCAATACTCCGGGTCGCTTCACAATGTCCCGCAACCCCCCCTTGGCACCAGTCCGGGCTGAGACGTTTAATTGCACCGAAGTTAATGGCCCGATCTTCTATGACCCCCGCTACCAGACCCCGCTAAATGGCGGCCGGGTGTTTGACGTAGGGCGTGGCGGCCCGCCCGAAACATCTTTCTGGAGTGATACCGAGGGGCCCATGTTCGGACTCCTTAAGCCGAAAACTCATTACCAGGTTATTCTCGGTTTGGGGGGCGGCAAAAACCGCTTCGTTCTGATGAATGTCCCCGAAGACCTCAATGAAACAGATCAGTCACTGCAAGGCGCTCTGAAAACCGGGTTTGAGGCAGGTAAGCCGCTGCCAGCTCTGGCGGAACTTATCTCCGCGCAGGATTTCTACCGGATAGATGAATGGCGGTTGCAACGCCTCGAGAGCGCCGGTGTAGTGGTTGACGCCATCCGTGACATCCACAGCGAAACGAAAAGTTGGCTCGACAAGGCCGATGCGGCGTATGAGGCCGATCGCGGAGACGAGCATAAGCGGGCTTCGACCATCGCCTTGGCCAATGAAATACGAGCCTACCACGCCGTGAAGAGTCAGGCCAGTGATGTGACCCGCGGTTCAATTTTCCTGCTCCTACTCATCGTGCCTTTTGCCATCGCCATGGAACGACTGCTTTTCGCTTCTCCGGAGGTAGGCAAACAGATTAGTAAGACCATCCTCATCTTTATCGTAATGTTTGCCATACTTTTCAGTTTTCACCCGGGATTCCAGATCACGACTATGCCGGCGGTGATCCTGATTGCCTTTATGATTTTGCTTTTGAGCATTGCCGTAATCAATATGATTCTGAAGAAGTTCCGTGCGGACATGGAAGAATTACGCCGGGGAACGATGGCCGAAGCGAGCGGTGCCCAGACCGGGCGGCGCGGGGTCATGATGAGTGCCGTGTGGCTCGGCATCGCCAATATGCGGAAGCGCTTCGTCCGAACTCTTCTGACCGGTTTAACCATTGTGCTTATTACTTTTTCTTTATTATGCTTTACTTCCTCCTCCACCTACCGCAAGAAGCGCACATCCACCCTCGACAATATAGAAAAGGTCACCCACAACGGTGTACTCCTGCAACACCCCCGCAACCAGGAACTGGATCCGAATACTAAGGACAGCATCAGCAACATGCTCGGCGGCAACAATCTCCAAGTCGGTCGTTATTGGATAGCCGAGACGACAAATCCGCAATGGCGTCTGCATGTGCGCAACGCCGAAACCAACCAGCTTGCCGCTCTAAAATCAGGGTTGGGGCTTGACGCGAAAGAAAATGAGGCCAGCAACATTGACACGATCCTGACAAACTGGGAGCAGTTTGCTGAGGGTAACGGGTGCTATGTCTCCGAAATCGTCGCCCGCAGACTGGGTATCGAACCGGGCCAAAGCATCATGGTCGGAGGCCAGAAACTCACATTGATCGACACCTTCGACGGACGCAGCTTCGAAGAAAAAATTCATAAGCTCGACGGCCAGAGCTTATTACCGCTTGACTATACAGTTCAGGAAGAAAATTTGGCACTGGGGAGCCAGGAAAACATGGAAGAGATGATGGCGGAAGGCGGTACGGCAATTGAACCGGACCCCACTCTTGTCCATGTGTCGGCCGACGGAACCATCATTCTCCCGGCGGCTCTGGCCAAAAAGTTAGAGGCCAGCCTGCGCAGCATTGTCATCAAATCCGATGAACGGGACGCGGCAGCCCTAGCCGGGGAATTGGTAAGCTATATTGTGTATCCGGTGTATTACGGTGCAGAGGACGGGGTCAAAGCGATTGTCTCCACGCCCTTGCTGCCCAGCGCCCCGCGCAAGATTCTGATTCCAATTATAATTGCCGCCCTTATTATCTTTAACACCATGCTCAACTCGATTGCGGAACGCAAACGGGAAATATATATATACAGCAGTCTGGGGCTGGCCCCCCGGCATATCGGGGTCCTCTTCCTGGGTGAAGCGCTTACCTACGGCCTGAT
>JAWOEV010000153.1:0-9076 GCA_046482565.1 Lentisphaeria bacterium
GCGGCGAGCTCGCCGGCAGGGTCTCAACCGCTGCGGACCAGCTGGGAACCATGATCAGCTCCCACCGTGCCGCGGCGGCCATGGACATAGTCAAGCAGGGCCTGGAGACCTATCTGGCCACCCATGTCGGCGGCTCGGTGAGCCTCGGCGACCTGGGCCCGGGCTTTGTGGAGGCCCTGGAGGGTGTGATATGCAGGGCCGAGATGGCAAGATTTCGCGACGAGCTCCGAGGGCTGGCGGGAGACCTGCGTTCTGCCGACCCGTCCTCCATGAGCCATGAGGAGATCAGCTCTCTGTACATGCGGATTCGCGACTTCCGGGCCCGGGTGCCCGCGCTGGCTGAGTTCGGCAGGCAGAGCTTCCCCGGCGTAACCGGCACCGATACAGAGGATATTAGTCATCATATATTCCTTTTTACAGTTCAGCTAACCCGCTTTTTGCACAAAGCAACAGTATTGCAAATTTGTTTTTTCTCCGGCTTGTTGCTGTGGTAACCACCGCTTCAAGCCGGAAAAATCAAAGATGTGATGCTGTTGCTTCGCCCTCCGGGTGAAAAATGAGATTATGAGCCGACAATACTGCCTTTGTCAGAGTCCAGATAAATACCCTTCAGATTCATGCGCAGGGCTTCAGCGTTATTGGAAGCAACTAAGCCGTCCGCCTCGTCGATCATTTTATCCTGGATCAGCTTCAACAGAGATTTATTGAAAGATATCATGTCTTCTTCCGTCCCCGCCTCTATGGCACCGGACAATTTATCCATGCGGCCTTCAAAAATCAGTTTTTGAACCATCGGCGAGTTTATCATAATTTCCACGGCCGGAACCATGCCTTCACCGGAAGCCCGGGGTATAAGCCGCTGGCAGATTATGGCCCTTAGGTTGCCGGACAAACTCTTGCGAATGGTCTCGCGTTCGGTCTGGCTGTACATATCCAGAATCCGGTCAATGGATTGGGGGGCATTGTTCGTGTGTAGCGTGGTTAACACCAAGTGCCCGGTTTCGGCTGCCGCCAGAGCGGTTTCAAAGGTCATTTTATCCCGCATCTCACCGATAACAATCACATCAGGATCCTGGCGCAAAACATGGACAAGGGCCGAATCGAACGAAGCAGTATCCAGCCCCACTTCGCGTTGTTCAATTACGCTGTTGTTATCCGTGAATGAATATTCGATGGGGTCTTCAATCGTAATAATGTGCCGGGTTTGTGCGGAGTTTATGTGTTCAATCATAGACGCCAAGGTCGTGGATTTACCCGAACCCGTTATGCCAGTTACGAAGATTATCCCCCTCTGGCTTTCAGCCAATTCATGGATCTTAAGCGGCAGTTTAAGTTCTTCAATCGGCGCAATCTGATCTTGCACATAGCGCAGGGTAAGCGCAATTTTGTTCCTCTGCCTGTGCAGGTTGGCTCTGAACCTTCCCACCCCCTCTTCGTAAAAAGCGAAATCCGCGTCGCCTATTTCGCTGAAATGCCCCTGCTGACGCTCAGTGCATACTTCCTGGATAGCCTGCAGAAGAAAGGACTTGTCCGTCACAACGTCAAGCTCGGCAAGCGTCCCGTTTATGCGCAGGCTTACCGGACGCCCTTCCCGAATATGCCAATCTGACGCACTTTCTTCGACGCCCGTTGTCAAAATATCGTGCAAAATTGTCTGTGCCATGCTTTCGAACTCCGCCGCTTGGAATACAGTGATTTACAACGGTATATTTTACTGCTTTAAACCTAGTTCGTCAACAACCACAAGGACAACCGTAATTATGCCTTTTTTTATATATAATTTCAGATCGATTATGCGCTTTAATATATTTATAACATTAGTCCTCTGGACGCTTGTACTGCTGACAGGCGGCTGCCGTACGGTCGGGCCGTTGAATGACGCCCGGCCTGATACAGTCGCCCAAAAAGAAATAGAAGCACTCGTCCAAAAAGCTTGGACTGATTTCAAGGAAAGCACCATCGCAACTCGGGATTCCCTGACCGAGGCGCGAGTCAGAAACGTCTTCACCCGGGTTAATCGTGCTGTCACCACTTCGGAGGCCGGTTGGGATGTTCATGTTTATGATAAAGGACCCGCAAGCGCCTTTATTCTTCCCGGTCAGCGACTGGCTGTGCAGGCAGGCTTTGTGAACCGGCTGCAAACTGACGCTGAGCTGGCGGCGGTTTTCGCCCACTTGCTTGCTCATCAGGCCGCCGTACACGGCACCGAACGCTTGGGAAAACTTTTACCGGCCAACCGCGGAAGTGACCAACGGGAACTTTCACAACTTGTCATGTTAGCGTACAGGGGCTTTGCCAGCAACCGAGCAAGCACGTGGTGTACTTTCAAACTACAGCATGAAACGGTGGCTGACTCCCTAGCTGTGATTTACCTCAGCCGGGCTGGCTTCAAGCCTGCCGCCATTCTTACGGCCTGGGAACGCCTTAACCGGGAGTATGAAAATGCCCCTCTATTTTTACAGATTCATCCCATGTCCACGAAACGGCGCGGCAAGTTGAAGCAAGCGCTTGAAGAAACGGCAGCCTGGTATTGATTGGCAGAAAGTGTTCAACTGATTATAGTTTGTTTTTCACAATAAGAGACCGAAATCGAATAAAGGATTTCAGCTATGTATGTAGGTCGTATAGTAGCAGTTGGTTGTACGCAAAGTGGCAAAGCCGCGGCCATGTATCGGGTTTCATCTCGATCCTTTCCAAATCGACGCGCGATGGTCCAGGACAGTTGTGCGGCAATCGTACCCAAGCCCGGGTTTGAAGGCGATGTCATGAAAAACCCGTACATTGCCTATAACTGCCTGCGCCTTGTCGACAATATCGCGGTGGCGACCAACGGCTCGCAAACCGACCCGATCGCTGAAAAAATCGAGTCCGGCATGAGTATCCGAGACGCCTTGGTAACCGTTCTCAGCGCTCTGGATTATGAAAAAGACGATTACAATACCCCCCGGATTGCCGCAATCGCTGATCCGGATGCCCAAACCGGATATTTGGGGATCGTCCGGCACGACGCTCTGCATGTGCAGGCATTTGAACTGACTCCCGGCAAAGCACACTATGTTTGCACATACGAACATAATCGCACTTCAGACGATTATTGCGACTCGGCATTTGACTGTGCCGATGCTGAGGCAGCCTGCCGTTATATACTGGGCAAGGGAATTTTTGCGGAAATGGAAAAACCGGTAAGTTCTGCCTGTGCCGTGCATACAGCCGGAGACGGGTATGAAGTCGCCGCAATTGATGCATCTGTCGCTCAACCTGAATAAGACAGGCGTTTTTTCCGAAAGACGCGGTAATATTTTCAAAAGGCGAATTCCATCATGAAAATAATCCGAGCGGACAACGCCGATTTCAATTCTTCGCTACAGGAATTGTTCGAACGACCGGCTTTCAGCGCCGATATACAAGCGTCGGTCAAAAATATTCTGGACGATGTGCGGGATAACGGCGACGCCGCATTATGCCGTAATGCAAAAAAATTTGACGGCGTTGACCTTAAGCCGGACAATTTTTGTATCCCGCAGAAAGAACTGGAATCGGCAGAAAGAAAAGTCAAACCGAAAGTGGCAGAAGCCATTCGGACTGCCCACCGCCAAATTGAGGAGTTTGCCAGCCAGAGAATTCCGGAACCATGGTCTTATTCACCCCGCAAAGGCGTAATATTAGGTGAACGTTTTGCCCCGTTTGATCGCATCGGGGCCTATGTCCCCGGGGGAACTGCGCCACTTATCTCAACTGTGTTACACACCGTTTCTCTAGCGGCGGCCGCGGGCGTCAAAGAGATAGTGGTGGTGACGCCGCCGCGTGCAGACAAAACCGTTCATCCCGCCCTCCTCTATGCCGCGCGCCAAGCCGGTGCCACCGAGGTTTACTGCCTGGGTGGCGTTTATGCTATAGGCGCACTCGCCTACGGCACGGAATCAATCAATGCTGTCGAAAAAATTGTCGGGCCGGGGAATGCCTACGTAACAGCGGCTAAACGGGAGGTGTACGGTCACGTCGCCCTCGATCTGGTTGCTGGCCCCTCTGAAATAATGATCATTGCCGATGATACTGCTAATCCGGAATTCATTGCGGCCGATATGCTGTCACAAATCGAGCATGGTTCGGGCAATGAGCAGGCGGTTCTTTTGACCACTGAGGACAAACTGATTCCCGCGGTAGAAAAAGCGCTTAATAAGTTCAAACATAAACTGCACCGGAAAGAATGCATCGATAAATGCCTAGACAAGGGCATTTTTATGGTGCAGGTGAAGGATTTAATCCAAGCTGCTGAGATCGCCAGCAAATACGCGCCGGAGCATCTCGAAATCATCACCCGCCGGCCCGGCAGCCTAGCGAAAAAAGTAACGGCCGCCGGGGCCATTTTCCTGGGGCCCTGGACACCTGAGCCGGTCGGGGATTTTGTGGCCGGCCCCAGTCATGTACTGCCGACCGGTGGGGCCGCCCGGTATTTCAGCGGCTTGACAGTGGAACAGTTTTTTCGCCGCATGAGCGTCGTACATTACCAGCAGAATGCCCTTAGTAATGAGGCAAAATCAATCGAAGCCATCGCCGAGGCCGAAGGTTTGGATGCGCACGCCCTGAGTGTAAAAATCCGCAACAGTGAACACCGTTCCAAGCAGTAGTTATAACTTATGTACACCCGCCAGAATATTGCTCAGATTGAGGGCTACACCCCCGGGGAACAACCCGGCGGACGCAAGTTTATAAAACTCAATACCAATGAAAATCCATACCCCCCCTCCCCTAAAGTTGCGAAGGCGTTAAGGTCTGTCGACGCGGCACAATTACGACTATATCCAAACCCGGCAGCCCAGGAATTCCGCGAAGAGATTGCCACACAACGGGGCGTAACGCCGGATAATGTCATCTGCGGTAACGGCTCGGACGATCTCCTCACTATTGCAGTTCGGACATTTGTGGATCAGGGCGGCGCGATTGCTTACCCGAATCCTTCCTATTCCCTCTATCCCGTATTAGGCAATATCCAGGGCGCCCGCCTCATCGAGATCGACCTTGACGATGATTTTCAGCTGCCTCCCGACCCGGTTGCCAAAGCGGCCGATGCAAGGCTCTTGTTCTTGGCCCGCCCGAATGCACCGACGGGAAATGCTTTCCCAATTGATGCCATCAGAGAACTTGCCGATGAATACGAAGGAGTACTGTTTATCGATGAGGCGTATGCAGACTTCGGAGAAGACGACTGCGTAAATTTGATCAAAGAGTTCCCTAATGTTGTAGTATCCCGCACTTTGTCCAAGAGTTACTCCCTGGCCGGCATCCGATTCGGCTATGCCTTTGCCGATGCCAATCTTATAAATGAAATGTTCAAGGTAAAAGATTCCTATAATGTCAATGCGATTACCCAGGAACTGGCGTTGGCGGCGGTTCAAGATCAAGTAACCTTTGATCGCAACGTCAAGCGTGTCCGTGAAAGTCGCGCACGTATAACCACCGCGCTCAATGAATTGGGTTTTGAAACCCCGCCCTCACAAGCCAATTTCATTTTCACCAAACCGCCGCTGGATGCCCGGCATTATCTCCGCAAACTGCGCGAAGCCGGCATTTTGATTCGCTACTTTCCGTATCCGCGGATAAGCGAATTCGTGCGGATAACAGTCGGCACTGAAAATGAAATGGATGCACTTCTGGAAGCTACCAAGTCGATTGTCAACGACACTCAAGCTTAACCTCTGCACCGACAGTTTTTATCCTGGATTCAGGTTTATGTCTTTCCCTCTTAACAATGTGGAACCGCAAATGCGCCTAGCCAAGTTTATGGCCAAATGCGGCATAGCATCACGGCGTAAAAGTGAACAGCTTATTACCGCCGGCCACGTCCGCATAAACGGCAGACCTGAAACATCACCGGCCGTAAATATTGATGTGAACCGGGATACTGTAGAGTTTGACGGCCATCCGGTTAATCTCAACTCCCCCGAATATTATGCCCTCAACAAACCCCGGGGATACACTTGCTCTGCCAAAGATCCGCATGCCGGTAAACTGGTCTCGGAACTCTTCCCGAAAAATGCCCCCCGGCTTTTTACTGTGGGGCGCCTGGACCGGGACAGTGAGGGCCTGATAATCTGTACCAACGACGGTGATTTCGCTCAAAAAATCGCCCATCCCAGCCATGATATTCCCAAGACATACCAGGTAACGGTATCGGGAAAGATTAACCGTGCTGTGGCCCAGCGTATGCAGTCGGGAGTCAAAGATGCCGGTGAGTTTCTTAAGCCCACAAAGGTGGCAATATGGGAACGGCAAGGACAGCGGACCTGCCTTGAAATTGTGCTCAACGAAGGAAAAAAGCGCGAGATCCGTCGCCTCTGCCAAGCAAACAATCTGAAGGTAGAGCGCTTGGTTCGCGTGGCAATCGGGGGGCTTGCACTCGGCGATATTGCCTCCGGTGAGATGCAGCCGTTAACGGCCGACCAGTGCCAAAAAATGCTATCGCAAAATGCTAGTGCCTAATAGCATAAATACGAAGCAATCGCCACCCGGTTCCAAAGCGTGCCGCATCCCAATAAATCATTTGGATCAAAAGCTTGTTTTACCGCCCGCATTTCGCATATTCCTTCCTTCCCCACTAATAACTCCAGGAACTCGCGCTTAAGTTTCCCAATACCGTGCTCAGCCGCCGGAGAACCACCCATTTTCACAACCCGCCGGGCAAACTCCAGGTAAAGCTTTTTTCCAAGGTTGTACTCGGCGGTATCATGCGGCAGGATATTGACGTGCAGGTGGTTGTCACCTATATGGCCGAAAATTACATACTCAAGTCCCGCCTTTTTCAATTTGTTTCTGTACAGATCTATGATGGTTTTGAGATGCGAATCGGGCACGGCCATATCAGTCCCCAGCTTCGTGATATGAGGGGAAATCCGCTGTAGCTCCGCAAGCCGATGATTCACGGCTTCCGGCAGAGCATGGCGAAACAACCGCAACCGGTCCCGTTCCGAACTTTCGTGGGCCGACCAACAAGTCTCAGGATCGGCCCCGTAATCCTCCCCGACCTTTACCACCTGCGTGAGAATTTCAGGGATCTGCTCTGGTGAACAACCGATGTCAAGGTAGATAGCGCTGGCGGCTCCGTCCGGAAGGCAGGCGGGAACCCCAGAGGCGGCTCCGTTCTGCGCCCGGTTTTGCCGCAAAAAAGCAAGGGCATTCGGCCCGAAATACTCGATTGCTTCCAGGCCGAGCTCGTCTTTTCGGGAACGGACAGCAGAAACGAAAGCCAACGCCTGATTTTCGTCAGCAAAAAACAAAACTGCGGCCGAACTAGTTTCCGGCGCCGGAATCAGCTTTAGATCTACCTCGCTTATCACACCAAGTGTCCCCTCGGAACCAATAAACAGATCAACAAGATCCATAGCGGGCTCAGCATAATAACCGGCGGCATTTTTTGTGGACGGCTGCCGGTAGCCAGGCAGTTTTACCGGTATTTCCCTGCCATCCTGATGCTGCACCACAAATTCACGGTTGTTGTCAGCCTGGACTTCACCCCGTTTAAGCCGAACAAGCGAACCGTCAGCCAGTACAACTGTCAGCCCCGCGATATAAGGTCTTGCCGGACCATATCGAAAAGTATGGGCACCGGAGGCATTACAGGCGGCAATTCCCCCGACGGTAGCCGTGGTCTCAGTCGGATCCGGCGGAAAAAAATAGTGCTGCCCGGCGATTTCCCGCAACATTTCCTTGTCAGCTTCGGACCAACCCATCCCCTTCGCCTCACCATTGCTCAAAAGACTACGTACTTCGCTGAGGATCACGCCAGCCTGGCAACGCAGTATGTAATGGCCTTTTCCGTCTTTAGTAAGACTTAAAACCCGGTTCATGCGCTCTAGGCTTATCAGCACTCCCCCCTCCGGTACGGCACCCGCCGCTATCCCCGTGCGCGCTCCTGAAGCCGTAATCTCCCAATTTTTATCATGGGCGTATTTAACCGCCGCCGCCAGCTCCGCCGTGTTTTTCGGAAAAACCAACGCCTCCGCACGACCGCGATGCCGCGATTCATCGACTAGGTATTGGCTGTACTCCGCGACAGCGGTTCCCGTGACAAAGGTAGGAAGCTCATAATTCGAAGGTGCAAAAGTCTGAAGTTTATTGGAAGATCGCATAACCATGAAGTTCATAAAGCGACGAGGTCAATCAACGGTCAGGTCGGTGCCGAGGACTCGACTGACCACTTTGCCCAGGCGCGTCATTTCAAAATCACCTTTAGGAATGACACCGTCACATAGTTCACTAAGCCTTTTAAGCTCATCCTCATCCATTGACAAACCGGTAATCGCAATCACCGGTTTGTCAGTAAGCTTTTCGTGATTACGCATGTGATCAAGCACTTCCCATCCATTTTTAATCGGCATATTCATATCGAGAATAACCAGGGTATAGCGCTCCGGGTCTTCTTCCAGCATAGTAATAGCTTCAGAACCATCCCCGGCACAGATTGTATTGTAACCGAAATTGGCGAAAACCCGCGTATAAAATTCTCTGAGGACGTCCTCATCGTCAACGATGAGTACATCTTGGTTACGGTTTGGTTCAGTAACAAGCATTCGTTATTCTCTTTCGCTGGTTTCAATCTGGTTTCGAGCAGAATTCTTCGTCCCCTCTCCAGAATCAGCAATACTATATCCCGCATTAACGCATAGCCAAAGTTCAACAGATATCCCCGTTTCAGATACGAAGTTTTAAGCTATACAGAGCACTAGCCCAAGTTTCGCAACTTGGGCTATAAGTCGTTGCGCCGCAACGACCGGATTTCGTGTGGCACTACAAAGCCGACGAATTTTTCATCGGTACTGATATTTTTGTGCCGGGCAGGTTTCGATGATCAACTCCCAGCGTTTCATAAATCCTCTGCTGTTCAGCTTCGGCAGTGCCGGCGCGTCTAATTCTGTGCAGTGTGCCGCCTATGGTCGGCAGCTGCATAGTTGTATAACAGTGAGCCTGAAGGATCCTCTTGAGCGTCGGCCAGTTTCTGACGTCGCCGGCACTGCTCATGGTGTGGATAATCGCATTGAGCAACTGGTGGGCAAGCACCGTGATGAAGATATGAGCATCC
>JAWOEV010000020.1:0-11732 GCA_046482565.1 Lentisphaeria bacterium
GTTTCGGGGGGGGGGCTGGTTATATTTGCGCACGCCAGCTGATTGATCACCTCATCCGTGCAGGCGTTCGGTAAGGCGGGTGTAGCGCAGGAGGGGTTTATTATTGCGGATGGCGATGTTGAGGGCTTTGCGGGTGCCGACGCATACGAGGAGGCGTCGGGCGCGGGTCATGCCGGTGTAGACAAGATTGCGTTGCAGCATGATGTAGTGCTGGGTCAGTATAGGCATTATAACCACCGGAAACTCGCTGCCCTGCGATTTGTGAACGGTCACGGCATAGGCGTGTTTTATCTGGTCGGCTTCATTCCATTGGTATTCGACGGTGCCGGTGTCGTACATGACTTGAAAGGTTTTCTGTTTGAAGTCGATGCGGGTTAAACTGCCGAGCTCACCATTGAACACACCTTTATCGTAGTTGTTAACGATCTGCATGACGCGGTCATGGGGGCGGAACATGCGATCGCCGCTGCGGAACTGCGTCTTATCGCTGGGGTTCAGGCTTGCCTGCAGGGTTTTATTAAGTGAAAGCGTACCGCATATACCGTTGTTCATGGGGGCTAGGATCTGGATATCGGTGCGTGGATTAAAGCGGAATTTTTGGGGTATTCGCTGGCAGGCCATGCGTTTTATGATATCCACGACGCGTTCCGGGTCTTCTTCATCGATCCAGTAGAAATCGGTCTTGGCAGCGGATTGCGGTTGGTTTAAGTCCGGTGTTTGGCCTTTGTTGATGCGATGGGCATTGAGCACTATGCGGCTGCCTGCGCCTTGCCGGTAGATTTCGGTGAGGTTGATTGACGGAATACGGCCGCAACTTATCAGATCGTGCAGCACGGCGCCGGGGCCGACCGATGGCAGTTGGTCACGGTCGCCGACTAAGACGACATGGGTTTCAGGTGATACCGCTGCAAACAGACTGTTGGCCAGATTGACGTCGAGCATCGAGACCTCGTCGACAATGAGCATGTCACATTTAAGCGGCCGATCCTGATTATGTACAAAACCTCGTTTTTGCGGCTCCCATTTGAGCATTCTGTGGATAGTTTTGGCGGTCAACCCTGAGCTTTCCCCCAGGCGTTTGGCAGCGCGACCGGTGGGGGCTGCGAGATATACTTTGCGGCCGGCACCGCGGGCGGCCCGTACGATTTCTCCTACGACCGTTGTTTTGCCGACGCCCGGGCCGCCGGTGATGATGCTGACATGGTGCTGGAATGCCTGTTGTACGGCTTGCCTTTGATCGTCGTTCAACATTTCGTAGTTTCGGCCCCGGAAGTTCAGGGTGTCGGCCCCCATTGATGCGGGGTATGCCAAAAGGCGGCGGAGAAATGCCGCCAGCTGGGTTTCCGCGTTATGGAAACGGCGGTGATAAACTCGGGCGGCGGCCCCGGTCTCTCTTCCGGGGTCGATTACCACAGTGCCGTTTTTTTCGGCGCGCGTCAGGCCGAACTCAGCTTGGGCGAGATCGATTTCAAGTAATTCAGCCGTGCGCTCAATGAGTTTGTCCAGCGGGAAACAGACATGGCCGTCATCGGCAAGTTTTTCCAGCGTATGGACCGTGCCGGCTTCCAGGCGGATAGGATTATCCTTGCTGATACCCAGCTCACTGGCTATGCGGTCGGCGGTCAGGAAGCCGATGCCGTGGATGGCGGAAGCCAGTTTATAGGGATTGCTGCGGACAACCTCGGCGGCACTGGCGCCGTATTCGTTAAATATGGTGGCGCAGCGTCGCGGGCTCAGGCCGAGCCCCTGCAGGAAGATAAAAGTATCGCGGCGTTCAGCGTGCTCGCGCCAGCCGGCTCTGATTTGCCGGATTTTCTTTTTCCCCAGTCCTTCCACTTCGTTCAGGCGGGCACTGTAGTTCTCGAGTATATCGAGTGTTTTAATGCCGAAATGTTGGACAATGCGTTCGGCCAGCTTGGGGCCGACGCCATGAATTAATCCGGAGGCGAGATAGCGCTCAATCCCTTTTTCGGAGGTCGGGAGTATAGCGCGAAATTCTTTTACCCGGAACTGGCGGCCGTGTTCGGGGTGCTTTTCCCAACGCCCGCGGGCTTCGATATCCTGCCCCTCATGAATACCGCTGACGGGGCCGACCAGAGTAATCTCGCGCTGTCGGTCGTCCAACAGGCGCAGAACGGTGTATTGGCCGTCGTCGCTGGCAAATACCACCCTGAGTACTTCGCCGGAAACCTTGGATTCGGTTGCCGCTATTTGATCGCGGCTATCCCCCCCGGGTTTATCAGTGAACGGGAGTAGATCAGAGTGCGCGCGTTTTTTATTGTCAACGGATTCAGGCATTGTTAACTCTAGTGCTCTGTAATACTTAAAGCTTTCGTTGTAATAATGTAGTACGGACTTTCCAGTCCGTACAGTAAGGCATCTACGGGCTTGGAAGCCCGTAGTACGTAAGCCGGCCTTTCTAGTCCGTCCCGGTTAACCAAATCTACGGGCTGGAAAGCCCGTAGTACGTAAGCCGGCCTTTCCAGCTTCGTGTTTCTTCGTGTTCAGATCTAGCCAATTTCCTGATGCACGGCAATCGCCTTTACAGTTCTCGCAACTTACGCCGGAGGGTGTTCCGATGAAACCCGAGGCGAGTGGCGGCTTCTGACTGGTTGCCCTGACAATCTTTGACTACCCGCCGGATCAGGGCTTTTTCAAAAGGCGTAATTATTTGTGTATAAAGGTCGCCCGTCTGATTGTCGGAGCTGTCAACAAGTTGGTCAATTATTTTGGCAAAATCATCAGGAGTATTAGGGTGATTTTGCTTATTTTTATAATTACGGATATGAGGGGGCAGGTGAAGCGGGAGTATGGGGGTGCTGGCTGACATGGTCAGGGAGTGCTCGACGGTGTTGCGCAGTTCTCGCACATTTCCCGGCCAATTATAGGTTGTCAGGGCCTTGGCGGCATCCGGACTGATCTGGGCGTGACTGGCCGCGCTATCGGTATCGGTTCTCCGATAGTATTCATTGATGAAGTGTTGTGCTAGGGGCAGTATATCCTCAGATCGCCGTCGTAATGGCGGGATCTCGATTTCAATCACGGCGAGTCGGTAGTAGAGATCCTGGCGGAAACCGCCGTTGTGCATAGCGGCCTCCAGGGATTGATTAGTGGCGGCTAGGATGCGGATATCGAGTTGGTGCGGGGTTGTGTCCCCCAGGCGTTCAATGGTGTGAGAATCCAGGAAGCGTAGCAGTTTTACCTGGGAAGACGGGGGCAGTTCGCCGATCTCATCGAGAAACAGGGTGCCTGAGTCAGCCACTTCGAAGCGACCGCGCTTATCTTTGTCGGCTCCGGTGAAAGCGCCTTTCTTATGCCCGAACAGTTCGCTTTCCACTAGGGTATCGGGGATGGCGCCGCAGTTGACGGCGGTGAAATTTGTGTCCGAACGCTTGCTGAGCGCATGAATACTGCGGGCAATCAGGTCTTTGCCGGTGCCGGTCTCGCCGGTAATGAGTACGGAGGTGTCGGTGGTTGCCGCCCGTGCTACGGATTTGAAGACGTCCTGCATGCTCGCGGAATTACCAATCAAGACGGGGCCGTTTCCGGTAATCGGGGTTGATTCCGGTTCGGCGGCAGGCTTACTTCTGACAGCTTGCAGGTATTGTTCGACAATTTCCAGGGCCCGGTCAAGGTCTAGCGGTTTAACCAGGCAGTCGAAGGCGTTGTTTTTTATGGCCCGACTTACCGCCGTCAATGAACCGTAAGCAGTTATTACAATTATACATGCCTGCGGACAGAGTTCGTGCAGTTTTTCGAGGAGGGCGATGCCGTCAGTATCCGGCAGGCGCACGTCAACAAAAATGACGTTCGGCATTTGGGTCACGCATTCATTAAGCCCGTGGCTGCCGGTTCCGGCGGTGACGACGTGATAATCGCGACTGCCGAAGAACCGTTCAAAGGCAAAACAGATAGATGCCTCGTCGTCAATTACAAGAATTTCAGCTTTTGGTTTTTTACTCATATTTATTTTTATTGTTCTCTCGCCAGTAGGATCTGTGAGTAAATTGCGGTTCCGGCAATTCTCCCAGCTGATGAAATGAGGCTGTTTTTAAGGCTTTCGGCGTTATGTAGTACGGACTTTCCAGTCCGTACAGTAATGCATCTACGGGCTAGAAAGCCCGTAGTACGTAAGACGGACTTTCCAGTCCGTCCCGGTTAACCAAATCTACGGGCTTGGAAGCCCATAGTACTTAAAACGGAGCCGTCATTCTTTGCGATCTTGGCGTCTTTGCGAGGGGTATTCTTCATTCAGTGGTTGTGAATAATCGTCATTTACCCGCAGAAGCTCATTTTTCAGGTCATTTCCGAGTTGGCCTCCGGTTTTGCCAAAACAAACCATAGTTCAGTTTTACCGTTTTGAACAGCAGAACCGATTCGGCCCCCGAAGCGCTGGATTATTTGCTGTGAAATAAAGAGCCCCATCCCGGTGCCGTGTGGTTTTGTGGTCACAAACGGAGAAAAGGCGTTTTCCCCGATGGTGTCGTCAAAGCCTGAGCCTTGGTCGGCAATAGTGAACTTCACCTGGTTTGAAGGCAAATCAGTAATCTTAACCTCAATGGTTGTCTCGGCCGGGGCGACATCCAGGGCGTTTACGACAAGGTTCATAATGACTTGGCGCAGGCTGTCGTAATCCGCCAAAGCGGTTGCCTGATGGCGGGATTCAGCATATAAGCGTTTAAGATTTACCGATTTACGTTTGGCGCGCTCCTCGAAGATGGCCAGAACATCGTCGGCAACTTCAGCGAGGTTGACGTCCTGTAATTGGGTTTTGGACAAGGGGTTATCGGGGGTTGCTTCATTGCCGGGACTTAAGGCCATAAGTTCTTTAAGGTAAAGATCCATGCGGTCGATTTCCCGGAAAATGATCTCGACCGCCTGGCGGCTATGCTCGGTCAACTTTGGTTCATCCAGCAACAGGCGTGAATTCATTTTTATGCTACTGAGAGGGTTGCGCAGTTCATGCGCGACTCCGGCTGACATCTGGCCGCTGGCGGCCAGGCGGGCGGCGCGATCCAGGCGCCGGTAAGATTCCCGCAATTGATCGAGGAGATGGGCAAACGACTTTGAAAGGCGCTTTAATTCCGTCGCGGCTGCGGGGGAAGTTGCCGGTGTCTGGCTGGCGTTTTGACTGATCGTGATGGCCGGTTCCAGGTCGGCAAGGTTATCAGCTCGGGCAACGGTATCTGAAATGTTTTCCATTCGCGTTACCAGTAAACGCATGGGGCGGGTAAGGGTTGCTGAAAGCAGGAACCCGACGGCTGTTGCCGCGGCTATCGCTATGACCGTCAGGATCCCGATTCTCCTTGCCGCGCCGTAGCGGGCCGAAGCAATTCTGGTTTCGGGTAGCAGCACTACAAGTTTTGCAGACTTCGCATTGTTTCCGCTAACCGGCATTAGCTTCTGGACAACGGCGCTTCCGAGGCGGTAAGAATTGTGCTGGATATTTACCCATTCCCGCGGGTTAACGGGAGGGTTGGAAAGAGCGTTGACGAGAGCCGCTTGCGGTGGTCCAGCCGGGAAACTTGAAGCCAGGAGGGATTGGGTGCGCTGATCAAAGGCTGCCATTTCACAATTAAGAACCGTTGCGAGCTGGTCCATAAGCCGGTTGCTGAGCGGCAGCTTCAATTCAGCGATCAAGTCTGCTGCGTTGCTGACTGAATCTTCAACCAGACGTTTTTCGATTTCCTTGGTGGCTACTCGCATACTCTGCCAACCGATAATCAGAGCGACCAATGTAGTCAGCAGATTGAGGGTCAGTAAAATCTGGGTACGGGTTGAAATCATAGACTTATTCTGAAGCTGAAAAACTTATTCTTTGCGGGCAAGGATCGTTTGCTGCTGAAGTTTGAAAAGGTGAGAGATCCTCACTTCAGGGTCTCTTCCCTGGTGATGCAACTGAGTATTTCTGCCGTAGCCATGGTTATATGGTCGGGTGAAAAACCGGCTTTGTGCAATTCTTTGTAAAACGAACGGGCGAGTAATTTGACTACTGCGGTGGGGTTGCTCAACGATGAAACCATAAGCTGATGAGTTTCATCGCCGCCGTTGGCTTGGCGCCGGTTTTCTTCAATGAGGTCTTTTGAATTCTGGGCAAAATGCTGTCGCAAGTAATCGTAGGCTTTGGCGTTTTCAATCGCCAGGGAGGCCAGCGAGGCGATGGTTACAAACATTTGCCGTTTTGTGTCGTTGAATTTAATAAAGCCGGCTGTCGGCTTTGCTGTAATCAGCAGGCCGATCCTTTCGCCTTTAACTTTTAAGGGCACTACCAGTAACGGAAAAGTCAGTCCTGTAATGCCGGTCTCAATCCCGCCTATCTGGCGAATAATACGGATACGCCAGAGAATGTCCAATAGTCTTTGCGGAATATTAAGGGGATGCCCGACGCGCCCGCTTTCTTGGGGAAAGCCTGTGCATGATCGGATGATAAATTGGCGGCGCGATTCATCACGCAACAGAATAGCAGTCTGCTCTGTCTCCATTATCTCGCCAGCCATTGTGGTGATACGGTTTAACGCCTCATCAAGCGAGCAGGGTGTAGTCAGCGCATCCGTAGTCAGGCTCAGTACTTTAAGTGAGGTTTGGATATCCATATGAAATCGAAATTGTTGTGATGCGTTTTTAAAAAACGGTGCAGGCGTCCGTGTTTATTTTACCGACAAGGGGTGCGGCCGGCTTGCCCGGTGGGGCAAAGTTTAGAGAATTGCCGTGTTGGCCTCCGGCCTTTCCCCAAACTTTCGCACCACTGCCGCAAGGACAGTGGAGGCGTTTGGTCTCAGATCCTGTTCGCCAAACATATCTGCTATTGTGGTATCTGCAAGAACTCGGTTAACTCGCGCACTGTTCCCTGCGGTGTCGTGTTGCTGACCCTGGGCAGTGTATTGGCGTCGGTTTTCATATAGCCGCCATCGGTTTGCAGTAACGCGGTACCCTCACGGACGGAAATATGCTTAACGCCAACCCGCAGGGCTGCAACTCGCAGACGGGTCACCCCAAGCAGAGCTGAAACCGGTTTTGGTACGGCCCCGAAACGATCGTTCATTTCGTTTTCGATTTCATCAACTCCCGTCGAGCTGTCAAGCTTGCTCAGGCGTCGGTGATAATCAATCCGCATATAGCGCGCCGGAATATAGTTATCGGGGATATAAGCGCACCATACGCCTTGCTTATTTGATTTACCGAGGGCAACGTTTTCTATCTGCAGCGGAATCACATTGCGGCGCGGTTGCGGTTTGTTCTCAAGCCGTGCTACCGCTTTCTGGAGTAAGTCACAATAAAGGTCGAATCCGATCGCTGCTATCTGGCCGCTCTGCTCCGGCCCCAGAATATTTCCGGCCCCCCGGATTTCCAAGTCGCGAAGCGCCAGCTTGAACCCGGCACCCAAGTGCGTGTATTGCCTGATAGCGGCCAACCGTTCACGCGCGTTACGCGGCAGAACACCTGCGGCGGGAAGCAGTAAATAAGCGTAGGCCTGGTGGTGATACCGCCCGACCCGCCCTCGGAGCTGGTAAAGCTCGGCCAGGCCGAAGCGGTCGGCTCGGTCAATGACAATCGTGTTGGCGTTGGGTATGTCTAGGCCCGATTCAATTATTGTGGTACAGACCAAAACATCGATTTCGCCCTCAATAAAATCGACCATCACCGTTTCGAGTTCATGGCTTTCCATCTGACCGTGCGCTATCGCGAATCGCGCTTCCGGAACGATGGACATCAGGTGCGAGCACATTTTGCTTATAGTCTGAACGCGGTTGTGAACAAAAAATACCTGGCCGCGCCGTTCCAGTTCGGCTACGAGCGCTTCCCGAATGATGTCGTTGTTGTATTGGGCTACATGAGTGACGACCGGATGCCGTTCAGCTGGCGGCGTCATTATCGTACTGAGATTGCGCAACCCCGACAGGCTGAAGTACAGGGTGCGCGGTATGGGGGTCGCGGTCATGGTCAGAACATCAACCGAGGTTCGAAGCTGTTTGAATTTTTCTTTGTGTTTTACGCCGAAACGCTGTTCTTCATCGATGATTACCAGGCCCAAATCACTGAAAGGAACATCATTTTGCAAAAGCCGGTGGGTGCCGATAAGAATATCTACCTGCCCCAGGGCCGTGTTTGTGATTATTTCTTTTTGTTCAGTGCTCGAACGAAAGCGACTGATCGTATCGATGACGATGGGGTATTCGGACATGCGGTCGGAGAAAGTCAGAAAATGTTGCTGGGCGAGCACCGTAGTCGGAACCAGAACGGCTACCTGCCGCCCGTTCATGACGGCTCTGAACGCCGCGCGCATTGCAACCTCAGTCTTGCCGTAGCCGACATCGCCGCAGAGCAGGCGGTCCATGGGCTCGTTCTTACTCATATCCTCCAGCACTGCATTTATGGCCTCAGTCTGGTCGGCGGTTTCCTGATAAGGGAAGGCAGCGCTAAAGTCACGTTCCCATTCGCTTTCCTCACGGAAGGCGCAACCGCCGGTTTGCCGGCGGGCGGCTTCTATGCGCAACAATTCGGCGGCCAGGTCATATGCGGAAGCTTCAGCTTCGTCTTTTTTGCGTTTCCATATTGAAGAGCCCATGCGGTTCAGGCGCGGCAGCCTTTTGGCGCCGCCAACGTATCGGCTGACTAGGTGCGCCTGTTCAAAGGGGACAAAGAGTCGTTTTTCGTCGGCGAATTCCAGTTCAAGCTGTTCCTGAAGGGTGCCGGCGGCTTCAATCTCTTTTATGCCCTTATAAAGGCAAATTCCGTGGGCGGCATGGACTGCATAACAGCCCTCTTCAAGCTCCCATGCACTACTGTCTTTGACGTGTTCGCTCCACGGTTTACGACGGTCGCGGCGGCGGGTTTCATGGCGTTTTCCGAAAATTTCGTGCTCACTCAGGAAAACAAGCTTAGCTTCCGGTATTATAATGCCCCCGGGTAGAGGCAATGGAACACGCTCGATGGGCAATTTACACAGAGCATCGTCCTGTTTCAGTAATTCTCCGAAGCGTTGTACTTCCCCTTCGTTGCCGCAGCATGCTACTATACTGTATCCCTGTTCACTCCACCGATTGAGGGCATCCCGGATCAGCTGCCAGCGCAGTATATTTTCCTTATGTTGTTGTTCCGGTAAGTGGGGTGTCAGAATTTCCCGGATGCTGTAGCACGCGAAATCACAGCTCGGGATTTTTTCGGCTTTGCCCGGGCGGTTTTCCACCGTGGTTTCGAGCGTGATAGTTCTGGGTGCCTGCCGATCGGTTAAGCTTTCCCATTCAGCCTGAACGTCCGAGTCCGCAAATTTTTGCAGATGATCACAAATGTAAGCTGGTTCGCAAAGAACTAGGGCGGAATTGTTTGGCAGGTAATCGAGGAACCGGGCTTTATTCTCCGCCGATGGGGAGGGGGAAACAACCGCCTCGCCCCGCGGAACAATTCGCAGGGAATCAACCTTTTCGAAAGATCTTTGTGAGTCCGTACCGAACCAGCGCATCGTCTCTATGGTGTCCCCGAAATATTCCAAACGTACCGGGTAGTCGTATAGCGGCGAAAAAATATCCACAATTCCCCCCCGAATCGAGAATTCCCCCGGGAACCTTACTTCCGGTTCATTGTCGTAATCCAGATCGGTCAATTGTTTCGCCAGTTTCTCCGGCGGATGATGTTCATCGTTGACAGTCAGTTTGAAGGATGATGTAGTGAATTGCCCCGGGGGTGAGACGGGACACAGCAGTGCACTCGCGGAACAGACAAAAACAGCTTCGGTGTCATTTATGGCAACTTCCAGAGCGGCGCAAAGGGCTGCTTCATTTTCCGGTATCCAGTCTTTGCGCAACCCTTTTATTTCCGGGACGCGCTGTATTTTGGGGAAATTGCTGAAAAGGGCTTCATAATTTTGCAGGTTCTGCTGTAATTCTTCAGCCGCCGTGCTGTCAGGGGCAACCAAGACTAAAGGCATTCCTTTTCCGCGAATACCGGAACCTAAAGCGTAGGTTGCGGTGGCAAGGGTCTGCGACTCAGGAAGCAAAAGTCGGGCCGGCACCTGCATGGGAACATGGTTCGAGCACCATTCACTGAATTTTTTATGCCAAGAGGATTGCTTCATTTTATTAAACAAACTGTATGTGCAATTAACATGTTAAAAGACAATGACCGATTCACTCACCGGGCGATTTCCGGGTTAGCCCGAACATTGCATGAAAAATGAGATTATGCGGGATATGTATATGAATACCAATCTGCAATACTGTTGCTTCGTGCAAAAAGCGGGTTAGTTGGTTTTTTTGTATAAGTTGTTGAAGACGGCAACAACTATAATTATAATAACAATTCAAGATCGTGCGTGATTGTATATTGACTGTAGCATGTGCGTCAGGAGTTTTGCGATGCCTGTTTTGCAAAAGTCCCGAAGTTTCAGTGAAAAGGAGATCTTCATGCCCGCTCAACATGACACGATGAAAGCTTACATGCAAGATGTGGGGCATATACCACTGGTGACCCGTCAGGACGAAGTTGAACTTGCGGGCCGCATTGCCGAGGGCGACGAAGAAGCTCGCAGGCGGCTGATCCGTAGCAACCTGCGACTGGTTGTCAAAATCGCCCATGATTTCAAAGGACTCGGCCTGCCTCTGGTTGATCTCATATCGGAAGGCAATATAGGACTCATGCGTGCGGTTGAAAAATTTGACCCCGATAAAGGCGCAAAGTTCAGTAGTTATGCCGCTTGGTGGATAAAACAGGCCATGCGGCGAGCCCTGGCCAATCAGAGCCGGACAATTCGCATACCTGTGCAGTCCGCCGGGAAAATTAATAAAATTAAACATGTTCGAACGAATTTGTGGGCAAAATTGGAGCGGGAGCCGACGGACCAGGAAATCGCCGCAAAACTCGATTTCAGCGAGCGCACGGTTTCAGCCTTGCGAAGGTCGGATGTGAGCAGCTTTTCCATTAATGAATCAATAAAAGATGGAGAGCAGGGCGATTTTGAAGATATTATCCCCGACGAAGACAGCACGACTCCAGCTGAAGATTTGCTCCAGGCTGAATCGTTCGAGCATTTACAGGAGATTTTGGACGTCTTGGATGACCGAGAACGCCTGGTTATAGTAAAACGCTTCGGCTTGGATGGTGATCGCCCGAAAACGTTACAGGAATTAAGTAAAGATGTCGGCCGGACACGGGAAAGGATAAGGCAGATTCAGTACCAGGCCCTTTCAAAACTTAAAGCCCGACTTGACAATGAAACAGGAGAGGCTATAAGTATGCGCTACCCGCATAAAGAATCCAAAATCGGCGAACTCCACGACATCGGGGGCGACGCCTTCGACGAAGCGACCTACGAGGGCTGGATCGACGCCGTCGACGTCGACGACCTCGCCAGCCTCATCTACACCTCCGTGGTATTTTTAACGAAGAATCTTCTCACCCGGTATTAACAAATACAACAATTGTTGAAAACCTTTCTACAAATGATGGAGGTGGCATTGAAAACGGAACAGGAGATGCAACCCTTCATAACTGCATTATCTGGGGAAATACTGCTTATAATGATGGTGATCAAATTTGTACAAGCAACAATGTAACAATGAATAATTGTTGTTATGCCAACCAAAGCGGTGATATAACCGGTACACCAACTGTTAGCAACTGCACTACCTCTAACCCCAAATTTGTCGATGCCCCCAACGATGACTATACCCTGTACGGAAATTCACCTTGCGTAAATACCGGGGAAGACAGCTACAACAGCGAAACATACGACCTGC
>JAWOEV010000044.1:0-4941 GCA_046482565.1 Lentisphaeria bacterium
CTGTAATGTACTACCCTCCGGGGTAATGCTTTACAGCGCAAAAGCCCGAGAGGGGCTGCCGCCGCCCCAACCCGAAGGGCTCGTGTCTCTTTCGGCGATCTTTCGTTTTTTCGGCGGAAACCGTTAGCTTACGGCTAGCGATTCCCGCCGAAAAGACAAAATCTCATCCGAAATAGGCACGAGCATGGGCCTGATACCTTTTCGCGGACGGTCTAACTAGCAGGCGTGGTCAGTTTGAAAAGGCGCGATATTGCCGAAATAAATTGCAGCGAAAGATCGGAATTGCATTGTCCCTTGCCTTGAGCAGAAGCCTTGCATACCGGCGCAAAGTCGGCGGCGGCAATCCCTATCCCGACGGCTTCTCTTAAGGTTATTTTTCTCCGGGGCCGGCGGTACAATTTATCTCGGCCTGTGCTATAATATCACTTCATTTTTTTGGACATCTCCCGCAAACCGTTTCCCGAAGATCATGACTACTCGCCAAAAGTATTTTCATCTTTTAAAAACCTGTATCAAACCACGCAGGCGTTTGTTCGGGCTTACTCTGCTTGCGGTTTTGGCTTTTAATACGGTTGAGCTTGTTCTGCCGAAGCTGCTGCAGCTTTACGTGGATTCTTTTGCGGGGAATGAATTAGCAATCTTCGGGGTGTCGCTGGAGTTTGCCGGGTCGGCTATGGGACAGCTACTTATCCTTCCTGCACTTTTGCTTGCGGTGGCGGGGCTGCGCTGGACTTTTACATACGCGCGAACTGTCTTGCAGACGAGGTTGGCGCAGGGGGCTCTATTCGACCTCCGCAGCCGTATTTTTAATACTATGCAGAACTTGTCGTTCGCCTATCATGACAATGCTCACAGCGGCCGGATTATAGCGAATATTGTTGAGGATGTCAACTATGCCAGGCGCTTTTTTCAGTTCGGTCTTTTCCCGCTATTGGAATCTGTACTTTACCTGATCGGGGCTCTGCTGGTTATGGCTTTTGTCTGTCCGCCAGCAGGCCTTGTGTCAGCCGCGCTTTTGGGATTGGCCGCAATCGGGGTTACAGCTTACTTCAAGTATGGCTACAAATTTTTTGTTCGCACCAAAGAAATATTTACCGGAATGGTACAGATATTTTCCGAGAACATGGAAGGGTATTTGGTCGTTAAAGCCTTTGGTTGCGAGGACGGGCAGCAGCAGACGTATCACCGCCAGGTTGAGGATCTCCAGCGTGCGACTTTTCGTGAAATAATGGTCAGTACAGCCATGAATCAGGCTTTGGCCTGGGCTGGTATTCTGGGGATTGCCGCAGTGGTCGGGGTCAGCATTTATGCCGGTCAGCAGGGGGGGTGGGATTTTACCGCCGGAAAATTGTTCTTCCTTTTTTATCTGCAGCGCAGCATGGTAGTGCGTATCCGAATGTTGGGCCGGAGTATGGATTTGTCGATACGCTTTACCGTGACGGCGGACCGGCTGGGGGCATTATTCAGGGCTGATCAGTATCTGGATTCCGGCGGGCGTCAACGTTTGCCCGATAGCGGCCCCGGTCGGATCGAAGCGCGGTCTGTGTCCTTCGCTTACGGTGACCGCAGTCATTCGCTTAAAGATATATCATTACGGATTGCCGCGGGGCAGACGGTGGGCTTGGTCGGCTCCACCGGATCCGGCAAAAGCACTTTAGCGTTGTTGCTGTGTAGGTTTTACGACCCTGACAGGGGGGTAATCCTCCTTGACGGTCGCGATATCCGTGAGTATAACCTAGGGGATGTGCGTAATCAGTTCTCCCTGGTATTTCAGGATAATTTTCTATTTTCGGCCCCTGTTTGGCAAAATATTGCCTACGGAAAACCGGGCGCTACGTATGAGGATATTATCCATGCTGCCTCAATTGCGCAGGCGCATGAATTTATTCAGGAAATGCCGAACGGCTATGAAACTGTTGTTGGCGAACGCGGTGTAACATTGTCTGGCGGCCAGCGCCAACGCCTCAGTATTGCCCGCGCCGTCTTGCGCAAGCCCCGCTTTTTAGTTCTGGATGCCTGCACTTCTGCGGTTGACGCGATGACCGAAAATGCCATTCAGAACAGTTTAAACGCTTTACGGGAAACCTCGACTGTCATTGTTATAGCTCAGCGTTATTCCAGTGTTGCAGATGCTGATCAAGTATATGTGCTGAATGAGGGCATGATTATTGAGAGCGGTTCCCCGAATGAATTGAACCAGCCGGGCACTGCCTTCAGCCGGGTGCTGCATATAACCGAACCTATCGAAAAGTAACGACCGAATGCGAAAAAGTACTGCAACTGAAAACTTGACGCGTACAGAGGAAAGGCACGAAGCGCCGTTGTCGCTGCGCCTCATTTTGCGGCTGTTCAAGACGTTAGGCCCTTACAAATGGCTGTTGTTTTCCGGTAACATCATGGCTATTATCTGCGTTGCGGCAGATATGGCGATTATCAAGGAAGTCAAAAAACTGATCGACAGTAAGACCCTTATGACCGATCCGGTATGGGTAAGCATACTGCCGCTGGTTTTGATTTGCCTTGCCAACCGGGTGTTTGGATACGCACAGTTCACCGTGACGACGTTCGCCACCAATCGGGCTATGCTCCATTTGCGGAAAACTTTTTTTGATAAACTTCAAACGCTTTCGAAGCACTTTTATGACACTCATAAAGCTGGCTGGCTGGTGGCGCGCAGTACCGGTGATATGAGTATTCTGGCTGATTTTATGCGCTTTTCGTTAATGATGATGATGGTTTTCGGTACTGCCTTCGTCTTTGCCTTGAAAGAAATCGCCTCCATCTCGTGGATCCTGCTGCTGCCGACCCTGCTGATGAGTCCCGCGGTCATTGTGTTCACTGGCTGGTATAAGCGCCGTATGTCCAGTGCCCAGCGCCATGCTCGGCGACAAAACAGTCGCCTGGTCGCGAATCTGACGGAAAATATTCGCGGAGTCCGGGTTGTCCAGGCCTTCTCGCGCGAGCGTCGCAACCTGCGTAAGTTTAATCGTCTGAATCTGATCAACCGGCACACCGAGATTCGGGTTTCCAAGCTCAATGCGATATTCCTGCCGTCGATGGATTTTCTGGGGATATTTAATACTGTTATAGTCGTTTTATTCGGTTCCTGGCTGGTAAATACGGAAGCCGGCCGCACGTTCGGGGTTGACCTGAGTGCAGGAGATCTGGCTGCTTATATCCTCTACTCAAATGTGATCCTGTGGCCACTTCGGATGATGGTTGAATTATACGGGATGTCATTACGGGCGATGGCCGGAGCCGAACGTATTTATGAAATTATGGATCAAGAACCAGAGGTTCAGGAAAAACCCGATGTCGTGTCAGCTGAGAACCTGAAAGGGCATATAAAATTTGAAAATGTCTCATTCAATTATGAGCCGGGAGAACCGAATATTCTGGAGAATTTTAACCTGGATGTTTCCTCCGGCGAAAATGTCGCCTTGGTCGGAGAGACCGGAGCGGGTAAAACCACAATGGCGATGCTTATCGGGCGCTTTTATGATGTTACGGGCGGGCGTGTGCTGGTTGACGGTTGTGATATTAAGGATTACGATTTAACCGGGTTGCACCGGCAGATGGGGATTGTGTTGCAGGAAGGATTTCTGTTTTCGGGTACAGTTTTTGATAATCTGCGTTTTCGCCGTCCGGAGTTGACTGACGACGAAGTGATTGCCGCCGCCAAAGAGCTTGGCACCCATGCGTCAATCTCCAAGCTGGCCGACGGGTATCAGACACAGATTCTTGAAGGTGGAGAATCTATTTCTGAGGGCCAGCGGCAGCTCATTTCCGTGACGAGAGCCCTGATTGCCGATCCGAAAATCCTTATTTTTGATGAACCCACATCTTCCCTGGATGTATATACTGAGAAAGTCCTGCAGCGTGCTTTACAGCGTTTAACCCGAGGCCGTACGACGCTTACGATTGCGCATAGGCTGACAACGATTCAGGAGGCCGACCGGATAATTGTCCTAGACCACGGCCGGATTATTGAACAGGGCGGGCATGATGAACTGTTGCAGCATGAAGGGCGCTATGCCGCTATGGTTAAGCAGGGCCGGGAGAGTTGATCAGGGAAAGATAAGGCACTTTTGTTCAGAAAACATTTGTACTGGGGGGATGGAGCGTGTAAAATACCATGTGCAGGCAAAGTCTAAGGCTGATCCTGTGCGAATTTGAAGGGGCCGTGTAAAGGCAAGAATGTCTTCGGTCAAATAAACAGGAACATAAAAAGGAGGAAAACGTAATGGAAAAACTTGTTAAATTGATGGCAGCGGTTGCAGTTGTCGGCATGTTGGCCGGAACGGTTGGCTGTAAGCAGGAAGAAACTCCGGAATCAGCGGCTGACGAGACTCTTGACCAAGCGGTTGAGCAGGCTGAAGAAGGCGCAGCTGAGGCTGAAAAAACAGCTGAAGACACCATGCAAGACATGGAAGAAACAACTGAGTAAGACTGTTGCCTGATTTTGAAAAGCCCCGGGGTTGATCTCAATCCCGGGGCTTTTTTATTCTTGGCGGTTTAAAACTGCTTCTGCCGGTCCAGAGGCCCGGTCGTCGCAATCGCAACAACATGCAGCCGAAGGTGGGCTGGTAGGCGTCGGGATAAAACAAAATTTTTGAGAAATTTGTGTCATAAGTCCTTGCATTGCAACAAAAGAAGCTCTATTCAAGCCTCGTAGTGCCAATCAACGGCTTGCAATATATTTATCCGGGTTATTTTGTTCTTATTATGTTTTTTCGCATTAAGACAACTCGCTCGGGAGAAGCGCTGCAGCTAGTCGAATCCTACCGTAACCGGGAGGGAAAGCCACGGCAGCGCATCGTGGTATCACTGGGGGTTGATCATCGAAACCTGCCCGGCACAAAAATATCAGTACCGATGAAAAATTCGTCGGCTTTGTAGTGCCACACGAAATCCGGTCGTTGCGGCGCAACGACTTATAGC
>JAWOEV010000065.1:0-2600 GCA_046482565.1 Lentisphaeria bacterium
ACGACAAATCCCGTGCGCCCTTCCCGCACCGGAAAATCCAGCAACGGCTGGTTCGGTTTCCCCACCAGCAGAATGCTGCCCAACCCGGCTTCATCAAGTTCATGGCGTACCTCTCGCAATACTTTGACCGCCGGGGTCGGAATTTCCCGAAAACTAACCCCGATTCTACCGTTTCCAAGCACCGCGGCATTATGAACTTCTGTCAAGCGCGCCCGAATAAAGATTTCCAGAGGATCCAAAGTGCTGCCGTCGTAAGAAATGAGGTCCGTAAAACGCGTTGGCACCCCCCCCTGCAACTCGAGCACCGCCCCGAAACGCGATGCCGCATTGACGCGATGATTCAGCAAAACCCCATTGACCGTGACACTGCAGACCGTGCCGATTGCCACCTTTTTCGACGGTACAACAATATCGCCGATCTGGTCGCCGGCCGGAACCAGGGCCACACGCTCGCCCATACCCAGCCCCGCTCTGAAGACAGCTGTCATTTCGCGACAGGCATGCGGCAGGTTTGCCGCGTCAATCAGCGTAATGTTTAAAACTACGCACCCCTTCCGGTTGGTCACCGAATAATCCATTTCCCAGGCCAGCCGGTCGACTTTGGCCGCCGTAAATCCCAGGCGATCCAGGGCCCCCGCATCAGCAATTTCTTCTATGCCTTTCCGAGATATGCACCGCCCCCCGCTACGGCCCCGTTTGGCATGCTTAACCAGCCCCTCCTCCTCAAGACGCTGCAGATACAAGCGTACAGTCCGCGGACTCAAATTAAAGCCGTTGGCTTGGATTTCACGGGCTATTTCAGCGCTACTGACCGCAGCTCCGGCATCCCGCAACACGCGCAATATTGCCACCTTTTGTTTCGGCTCTACATGAATTATTGACATATTTGGCAATCTTGCCGTTTTCTTTGAGGTTAAATTAACTCTTCATATTCTTAATATTATAGTCCCGCAATAGCCTCTGGCAAGCTTATCAGTATATAAATTGGCAATCTTGCCATTTTTATCGCTGTGGTCGTACTTTCCCTCTCTCATAAAACCACCTGTATAACGGCTTGCATTGGTGGTTCAAGGGCTTATATTGGTTGGGTATTGCCAATATATGGCATTAATTTTTGGTTTTTCTGTTAATCCATCGTAAATCGACAATAGAAAGTCCATTATCAAAAAATAAATAAAGCAAACGGAGGAATCTCGCATGTCCTATGTTAACGATGTAATGAATCTGGTTATCCAGCGCAATCCGGCTGAACCTGAATTCCATCAGGCGGTAAAAGAAGTGCTGGATGCTCTCGAGCCGGTCGTCGAACGCCATCCGCAATATCAGGAAAACAGTATTCTTGAGCGCCTGACCGAACCGGAGCGGCTTATCACTTTCCGCGTGCCTTGGACCGACGACAAAGGCAAAACCCAGGTCAACCGCGGTTTCCGCATTGAGTTCAACAGCGCTATCGGCCCGTACAAAGGCGGCTTGCGCTTCCATCCCAGTGTTTATCAGGGGATTTTGAAATTCCTCGCCTTTGAACAGGTTTTCAAGAACTCGCTGACTACCCTTCCTATGGGCGGCGGCAAGGGCGGGTCTGATTTCGATCCGAAAGGCAAATCCGACGCTGAAGTCATGCGTTTCTGCCAGTCTTTCATGACCGAGCTTTCGCGGCATATCGGCCCTGACACTGATGTTCCCGCCGGTGATATCGGCGTAGGCGGTCGTGAAATCGGTTTTATGTTCGGCCAGTACAAACGCCTGCGCAACGAGTTCACCGGTGTTCTCACCGGCAAAGGATTGAACTGGGGCGGGTCCCTGATCCGGCCGGAAGCAACCGGCTACGGGGCCACCTATTTCGCCCAGGAAATGCTGGAATCCCGCGATGACTCGCTGGAAGGCAAAACCTGTGCTGTCTCCGGCTCCGGCAACGTCGCTCAGTACACCGTCCAGAAAGTCAACCAGCTGGGCGGAAAATGCGTTACTCTGTCTGACTCCAACGGTACGATCTATGATGCCGACGGCATTGATGACGAAAAACTTGAGTACGTAATGGAGCTTAAAAACATCCGACGCGGACGCATCAAGGAATACGCCGACAAGTTCCCGGGGGTTGAGTATCGCGAAGGGGAGCGTCCGTGGAGCGTCAAGTGCGACTGCGCTTTCCCGTCTGCCACCCAGAATGAGATCAGTGCTGAAGACGCCAAGACTTTGGTTGACAACGGTTGTTTCGTTGTTTCTGAGGGGGCCAACATGCCGACCGAACCGGAAGGCGTCAAGGTTTTTCTGGACAACAATATTCTTTACGGCCCGGGCAAAGCGGCGAATGCCGGGGGGGTTGCGGTATCCGGCCTAGAAATGTCGCAGAACTCTATGCGCGTCGGCTGGTGCCGTGAGGAAGTCGATCAACGCCTGTACAACATCATGAAAGCCATTCACTCCTCGGCCTATAACGCGTCTGAGGAATATGGTGATGCTGGCAACCTGGTAATGGGTGCCAACATCGCCGGTTTTGTGAAAGTAGCGGATGCAATGCTCGACCAGGGCGTTGTTTAAGCTTTACCGGCTTTCGCCAAGCGGCCGCGGCAGATTTGCTGCGGCCGCTTTTTTTTTGTGGA
>JAWOEV010000151.1:0-23262 GCA_046482565.1 Lentisphaeria bacterium
CAGCAACTTCTGTTGCAAAGTTTTCTAAATGCTCCTTAGTCATAGCGGCCAAACCAAGTCCGATATACATAGTTTTAGAAAAGAAATCTTTCATTTCGACTACCTCTTTTTTATTATTATTCGTCTGCCTTATCCTTCGTCCTTAATTTAGCACAAATCATCCCGGCAATGCAAATTATTACAATCCGAAACAGGCACGGGCATGGGTGCGAGACCTTTTCGCGGACGGGCTAAAAAGGCATACTTTTAAGATTCTCATCCGCGCCCAGGAGGACGAGTGTATCACCGGCATCCAGAACCTGATCGAGCCATCCCAGTATTTCGACTTGACGGCCGCCGCGCGCCATCCCTAAAACGGTTACGCCATATTTATTACGGAACTGCGCTTCGCGTACTGTCTTGCCTATGACTGGGCTACCTTTGGGGACGGTCCACTGGCCCAACTGCAGATCCGGGCTGGCACCGGTAACATAATTGATAAAATCAGCGACTATCGGCCGCACCAACGCATAAGCCATCTGTTTGCCGCCCATTTCCTGCGGCAGGACCACCTGCTCGACGCCGGCCTGGTAAAGTTTACTGCTGGTTTTTTCACTGTTCGCCCTGGATATAATGCGGATGGTCGGATTCATCTGCCGTGCGGTCAGGGTAACAAAAACGTTATCGGCATCATCCGGCAGCGAGGTTATCAGACCCGCCGCCTTTTCAACGCCAGCCCGGCGCAGAGCGTCTTCATCCGTCGCATCCTGGACCACCACGGGAATGCCGCGATCTTCCAGTTCGCGGGCCACCTCTTCTGATGATTCAATCACAACCACCTCATTCTTCGATCCCGCAAGTTCAGTGACGGTCTGACGTCCAAGCCGACCGTAACCACACACGATATAATGACCTTTCATCTTATTCGCCTTTTTTTCACGCCAACGCTGTTTCAACCGCAAATGGCCGCCAACTACATCCTGCACAACCATTGTTGCCGCCGCGGTAAAGCCGGTCAGAAAAACTGTGATCAAGACGATCACCAGCGCTCGGCCAGCGGGCGACAAATCAGCCTGCTTATCAAGCCCGACAGTACTGAATATCTGAACAACAACATACAGTGAGTCGAGCCAGGAACGATCCTCGATAATATGAAAACCGATAACCCCGAAGACCAAGCTTAACAGTATTACCAGAAGAGCGGCCCATAATCTAAGCTTAATCTTATGCGTATTCATAACTTTTCACAATTTTATGCAAGTTCAACTTTCCCTTTAACCTGAATCCGAGAGAAATATACTGCCTCAGACAAAAACTGCGATTATAAATGTAAATCTGCGATGATTGACTTGCTCTTTATACCGATTAACCCGAACATTGCATGAAATATGAGATCCGGAGAAAAGACAAATCTGCAATACTGTTGCTTCGTGCAAAAAGCGGGTTAAGGTTGATTATAGCAGGATATCATGTGATGATTGTCAACCTTAAACCGAAGCGTCTTAAATGCGAATTGCGATTGACGGAATGCTGGTTTAGCACGGTACTAGCCCGACTTTCGCAGAAATTCGGGCTAAAACAAAATTTTTGAGAAATTTTGTGTCATAAGTCCTTGCATTGCAACAAAAGAAGCTCTATTCAAGCCTTGTAGTGCCACACGAAATCCGGTCGTTGCGGCGCAACGACTTATAGCCCAAGTTGCGAAACTTGGGCTAGGGTCTCGCTGAAATGCGGGGATATCTGCGAAAAAGGCACAATCCCCCGGGGTTAAAGCGGCGACCAAAATCGTGTTATCCGATGTTGTCACCGCGGTTTTGCATAATCCGCTCGAGCCGGGTGGCAGGAGGATTATTGCACCCTATATTAACGGCTCGCCTTTTAATTATTAACGATTTATTTTGGATTCTGCATAATGCAACTGTTAATGGACGGTTTAAAATTGATGGTTACCGGCATGGGGATGGTTTTTATTTTCCTATGCATCATGATTTTGCTGATTTATGTATCTTCCAAACTTTCAACCCGGTTTAAGCATCTCTTCCCGGTAGAAGAGGCGGCCGGGCCAGCCTCCGGTCGACGGCGGCAAAGGGTTGCGGGAACTGCGGAGAACCAAAACCAATTGGTCGCCGTTGTTACCGCCGCCATCCAGATGTATAAGCAGGATAAGCATCGCTAATATTGTATGCCCCGGGGCAACGCCTTGCCCAGTGCGCATTTTTTTTCGAGCTCAGCCAGAAATTCCCCTGATAATATAAAACATAAGGACCCACTATAATGAAAAAAATAAAATTCATGGACCTTTCCTTCCGGGACGGCTTTCAGTCAGTACTCGGCGCGCGTGTGAAGACAGATGACTTTCTGCCGGCCCTCGAAGCCGCCGTGGAAGCCGGGACCGACAGCTTTGAAATTGGCGGTGGCGCCCGTTTCCAGAGTCTCTATTTCTACTGCCAGGAAGACGCTTTCGAAATGATGGATCGGGCCCGTGAAACCGTCGGGCCGGATATCAACCTGCAAACCCTCGGCCGCGGCGTCAATGTAGTTGGTCTGAGTTCACAATCCCGCGATATCATCAATCTGCATGCTAAACTCTTCAAAAAGCATGGCATAAGCACGATCCGCAACTTTGACGCGCTCAACGACGTCCGCAACCTAGACTACTCCGGCCGCTGCATCCATGACAACGGTTTGCATCACCAGATATCCGTCACGCTTATGGGGCTTCCCCCGGGGATGCCGGACGAATATCCGCACAGCCCCAAGTTCTACCGGGATCGTCTGAAAGCTATCCTGGACGCTGAAATTCCGTTCGACAGCGTCTGTTTCAAGGACGCTTCAGGTACCGCCACTCCGGCCACTGTATATGAAACCGTAAAAGAGGCTCGCAAACTGCTCGGTGAAGACGTGTCCATCGAGTATCACACGCACTGCACCGCGGGCATGGGGGTCAGCTGTAACATGGCGGCGATAGAAGGCGGCGCAGATATCGTTGACCTGGCAATGCAACCGGTAAGCGGCGGAACTGGGGCAGTGGACATTCTTTCCATGTGGCACCGACTCCGCAATACCGACTACACACTTGATATTGATTACGAAAAATACCTGAAAGCGGAAGAAGAATTCCAGGCATGCATGGACAAATATTTCATACCGCCGGAAGCCAAGACCACCAGCCCGTTGATTGTGCTTTCACCTATGCCGGGCGGCGCTCTTACCGCCAACACGCAGATGATGCGCGACAATAACTGCATGCATCTTTATAATGATGTAATTAAAGAGATGCGCGAGGCTGTTCGCCGCGGCGGATACGGCACCTCGGTTACGCCGGTTTCACAATTTTACTTCCAGCAGGCCTTCGCCAATGTTACTCAGGGGTCTTGGAAAAATATTTCCGAAGGTTATGGCAAGATGGTCCTGGGCTACTTCGGCCATACACCATCAGAGCCCGACCCCGAAATAGTCAAAATGGCTTCCGAGCAGTTAGACCTGGAACCGACCAAGGAAGACGTCGTTGACATCAACGATCGTAATCCTGAGCTCGGTGTCGACCCCGCGAAGGCTAAACTGGAAAAAGAGAATCTGGAAACCACCGAAGAAAATATTTTCATTGTCGCTACTTGCGGTGACAAAGGGATCAAATTCCTGAAAGGCGAAGCCCCCCTCGGCATTCGCTATAAGGAAGATGAAGAAGCCAAAGCGGCTGCCAAGGCACCGGCAAAAGACTCCGGAGCAGATGGCGGCAAAAAGCAGGCGACCGGTGACCCCGGGGTTTATACTGTTACCGTGGACGGCAAAGCTTACAATGTTGAAGTCAAACCCGGAAAAAGCAGCGGCCAGGCGCAGGTTCAGAACATCACGCCAGCCGCCGAGCAAACGGCAGCCACTGCAGCACCGGCCGACGGTGACGAAGTAATCAAAGCCCAGATGCCCGGTACAGTAACCCGTATTATGTGCTCTGAAGGCGACCTGGTAGCCGCTGGCGATCCGCTGGTAATGATCGAAGCCATGAAGATGGAGGTCGAGATCAAGACGCCGGTCGACGGCACGGTCAAGAGCATTGACGTTGACGAAGGCGACACGCTGGACAACGAGCAGACGGTCGCCGTGGTCGGTAGCTGAGCGGCTCGAGCATATAAGACTGGCAGGGCGGGGAGCTCTGCTCAAAACCGAAATCCCCGCCTTGACCTTTTATTATAAATTCATGACGATCCGGTATAAGGAATAAGCAAATTATGTCCCATCTATGTCGCAAACTAGGTGCTTTACTGACCGCAACTATGCTGTTCAGCTTGGCGCATCATGCCGCAGCACAGTCTGAAGAGCAGATTTCTGGCAGTGCTGATCCGGTTTTCAGCATCACCAAAACTGCTGATGACAACCTCAATGTTGCTTATAAATGGGCCGACCCTGCCGTTGTCCAGGAAATTACCGTCCAAGCGGGCGATATTGTCGAATCCGGCTATCGCTTAGCCACTCTGAAGATCAAGCAAAAAGACGCGGTACCGCGCAGTAAGGCGCACCTCAAGACCGGCGCAACCTATCGCGTGCAAAAGGTCAATATCGCGGTCGGCGACCATATCAAGCCCGGCCGGACCACGCCTTTATTCGTTTTGCAACAACAGTTGCTAACCCATGATTCCACAACCGGCAGCACTGACCGCCGGCTTAAGATGAAGGAAATGTTTTACAAGCTCTGGCGCAGCACCGGCCTGCGTGAGTTCATTGTACAAACAAGCTCAGACTGGTCACTGGGTATCGGTCGATTACTGATGATGGGCATCGGCCTCCTGTTGCTCTATTTGGCCATAGTTCACAAGTTTGAACCATTGCTGCTGGTCCCCATCGGTTTCGGCGCCATACTCGTCAATACCCCCCTAGCCAACCTCGCCGGCCCGGAAGGGATTCTCGGCTATCTCTACGACGTAGGCATTGGTACCGGCATATTCCCGCTACTCATTTTTATGGGAGTCGGGGCCATGACTGATTTCGGACCGCTAATTGCCAATCCCCTGACGGCCCTGCTCGGAGCCGCGGCGCAGTTTGGTATTTTTACCGCCCTACTCGGCGCTTTGGCTTTGTCCGCTTGGGTGCCGGGAATCGATTTCTCTTTGTCTGACGCGGCCGCAATCGGTATCATAGGCGGGGCCGACGGGCCAACTTCTATTTTCCTGGCGAGTCGCCTTTCCCCCAGCCTGCTTGGTGCCATTGCCGTGGCCGCTTATTCCTATATGGCTCTGGTTCCGATTATTCAGCCGCCGATCATGCGTGCCCTGACTACGCCTGAGGAGCGCAAAACTAAAATGCAACAGCTACGCCATGTGTCAAAACTCGAAAAGATATTCTTCCCGCTCGGCATTACCCTGCTTTGTGCTCTTCTGCTGCCTGACGCGATTCCCCTTATCGGTATGCTGATGTTCGGTAATCTGATGCGTGAATGCGGAGTAGTAGAGCGCTTAAACTATACAGCCCAGAACTCACTGATTAATATTGTCACTATCTTCCTGGGTCTCACAGTCGGATCTAAACTGGGGGCTGACAAGTTTCTCAATCTGCAAACCCTGGGTATTCTGATTCTGGGGCTGGTCGCATTTTCGATCGGCACCATGACCGGAACGCTGTTCGGCAAACTAATGTACCGCCTCTCCGGCAAGAAAATCAACCCGCTGATCGGAGCCGCCGGTGTCTCGGCTGTACCTATGGCCGCCCGCGTTGTCAATAAAGTAGGGCTCGATGAAGACCACCACAACTTTCTGCTCATGCATGCCATGGGCCCGAATGTTGCCGGGGTGATCGGTTCGGCCGTAGCGGCCGGTGTCTTGCTGAATGCATTGTCTTAAACTGGGGAGATGAAGATGAGGTTTTTGACCTCGCGACAATTTGGCATTTTTATAACCGTTTTTTCACTGGTTGCCGTTGCCCTTATGGTCGGGACAGGCTGCAAACGTTTTTTCGGCAGTCAATATGAGATTGCGATACCCCAACGAATCGGCAAGCCGATTATGGGACAAGGGTCGGCCAGTAATAGCCAAATGGCCAAACTGCTCGGTTCCGGCAATGACAAACTGAGCTACAGAAAAGCCCGGCAATTTGCCCAGATATATATCGAAGAATGTCGGGCTGAAGGCGTAAACGCGGATGTTGCGTTTGTCCAGATGTGCCTGGAAACAAATTTTCTGCGTTTCGGCGGCCAGGTTGAGGCAGACCAGAATAATTTCTGTGGTTTGGGTGCCACCGACGACGGTGCCGCCGGGGCGGTTTTCCCGACTGTCCGAGCTGGGGTTCGCGCCCATATCCAGCACCTCAAGGCATACGCCAGTACTAAACCTACTCGCTATCGGGTGATTGACCCTCGATTCAAATTGGTCAAAAGAGGTTCAGCCCCTTATATCAAGCACCTTGCCGGCACGTGGGCCACTGATCCTGATTATGCAAGCAAATTGAAGCGCCTGCTGGCCCGCCTCCAAAAAGCCTAACCTTTATCATGTTAAGTAAAAGAATCATACCCTGCCTGGATGTCCGGGCCGGACGCACCACTAAGGGCGTCAAGTTCAAAGGCAATGTGGATATCGGTGACCCGGTTGAAATGGCCCGCCGGTATTATGATGAAGGTGCCGATGAAATCGTCTTCTACGACATAACCGCCTCGTCTGAAAAACGCGGCATTATACTTGATGTAGTGCGGCGCGTTGCCCGCGAAATCTTCATTCCTTTTTCGGTGGGGGGGGGATTGAATTCACTCGAAGACATGCGGGCCGTCCTGCTGGCCGGGGCTGAAAAGGTCAGCGTCAATACCGGTGCAGTGAACAACCCGCAGATCATTGCGGAAGGTGCCAAGGCTTTTGGTAACCAATGTGTGGTTTTGGGCATGGACGTTTTACATGTCGGTAAGTCAGAAGCAACTCCCAGCGGCTATGAAATAGTCACTCATGGGGGGCGAAATCACACCGGCATGGATGCTCTGACGTGGGCCCGCCGAGCCGAAGATCTTGGGGCTGGGGAAATCTGCCTTAATTCCATTGATGCCGACGGCACCCGGGAAGGTTATGAAATAAACCTGACCCGGATGATTTCAACGCACGTCAATATCCCGGTAATAGCCTCCGGCGGGGCCGGTAAACCCGAACATTTATCTCAAGTTCTTACCGATGGCTGTGCCGACGCAGCCCTCATTGCCAGCATGGTCCACTTCGGCGGCCACACCATCCCCGCCTTAAAACAGTACTTGAACGACAAGAAGATCAAAGTAAGAAGTAAATGGTGAGTTTGCCAAGCCACGGCAAACTGGCATGTAATTTGCTCCCTAAAACCAGCGATCATCGTCAAGCTACTGATAATAAAATATAGGAGGCTGTAAAAATGAACGGCCTTATCACCACTTTCCAGCAAACAGTTATCGAAGGCGGCCCCTCTGTTTCACTTCCTCTCTGGCAAATTCTGCTGTTTCTGGCCATTGTCAGCGTCGCGGCTATTACCGGCAAGCATAAAGCCATAGCTTTGATTTGCTACGGATTTCTCGCCCATCTGCTCATGCAGCAAAACCTCCCGGTCTACACCATGAACAGTTCAGCGGTAATAACCTTGGCGCTAACCGCCTTGGTGGCAGTGCTCGGTTTGGTTGCCACCTGTTATCAGATGCTGCGCAACTGTGCATAATAAAAATTCTCATTTTTGATTATCATTTATGAGAATAGTGCTTTTCTATAAATTCGGTGTAAAGTATATAATAATAAACAGCAAGATCGTAAGCTTGGGTTGTTTTCAGTCGACCCCCGAATGATGAACAATCCGGTTGCTTTCTTCAAGCTTAAACTTTTACCTGAATCAGTTCCGAGCAGCTATAAATGACTGAGCTCAAACCGCACATCCCGACCAAAGCAATTTGCATCCCCGCCTCGGAACCGATCGATGTGTCCGAATTCCTGCCGCTTATAGATCACTCGTTATTCCAGCGTCTGCGTGGCCGTAAGCAACTTGGCATCAACCATCTTGTTTTCCCTGGGGCGGTGCACACGCGTTTCGAACATGCCCTAGGGGTATTAGGGCTGACCGATCGGGTCTGCCGAATGTATGATATTGCCGGTGCGGATCGGCGACTACTGTGCGCTTATGCTTTACTGCATGACATTGGCCACGGCCCGTTTTCACACCAGATCGAGCCGATTCTTGACGGCAGTCATAACGAACAGGGGAAACTCTACATCAAAGACATGGGCGCAGAACTCCACAAATGCCGTATCGACCCGGACGCGCTCCTGGCCATGTTCGAAGATGAGGCCCCGTATAAACAGATAATCAACGACCGGAATCTCGGAACTGACAAGCTTGATTACCTGCGTCGTGACGCTCTTCACATAGGCTTCACCGGCACGCCTGAAATAGAAAAGGTTCTGCGCTATTCAACTCCTGCGGAAGACGGCTGGAAGGTGGAGGAAAAGTTCATTGAAGACGTAAAGCGCATACAGAAATTCTATTCATACCTGCACCAGCATGGTTATTTGAACAAAACCGCGTTGTCTGTACAGCGGGTGTTCCAGAGAGCCGTCCAGGAAGCACTGCATCATGGTGTATTTTCCAAAGACCAGCTTTGGCGGGCCACAGATTTGGAACTGGAAGCAGCCATGCAGAGCGGGCAAAGCGCCCTGACTTACCGGCTTATGAAGTCTCTGCACGACCGCTCTTTCCACCGCAGTGCTTTTGTGATTAAACCGAAGAAATACGGCTTCGTCGAACGCCGCTCCGGTAAGGCTCTGGTTGTCCATGAATGGAATCGTCAAATGCTGCGGAAAGCAGCAACCCGTCTAAGTGACTGCCAAACAAGTCGAGCCTGGGAAAACCAACTGGCCGACCGGCTGGGGCTGGAACCCGGCGATATTTTATTCGCGGCCATGCCCTTCTTTGACAAGCTTGTTCCCAAAGACATCCGCATGTTCTCAGCCTGCAGCGGTCAGTCGTACTGGTTGTTCGAAAACGACCGTGACCATTACCGCTCCCTGCAGGGCGACTATCTCCGGACCTTTGCTATCCGCGTCATCACCCCCCGGCACAACCGCCGGTTCGTAGCCGACTCCGCCGATATAATTGCGGATTTCCTCGCCAACAAACTGACAGATGATTAAGCCAAAAAAAACTAAAACTTAAAAGTTTTTTTTTGCGTTTGCGCTTGACAAAGCAGTGGGAGGGGGGGGAGGGGGGTAATGTACTTATATAAAGACCGCGGTTTTTTATCTTTCATCCTGCGGTTTTCATATAAGTACTAAGTATATAATATAAAGAAAGAAAAGCGGAGAAAAAGTCATGAAGAAGTTTCTAACAAGTCTGACAGTACTCGCGATCATGGTCACGGCGGTGGGTGTCGGTTCGGTTCCGCCAGCGCGGCAATAGTAGATGTCACCGGAATCACCGGCCACGACGGAGGGAATTGGACTGACTACGTAGGGCACCTTACCGATGGGGGCAACGGCTCCGACCCGTCAATTCTTGATGATCAAGTCTCAGATACCCCCACTCCCGGGATGGATATTTCGGCCGACCCGACAGATCCCAGCACCTGGGAATCGTCTGGAAACTGGGCGGAAACATGGCACGCCAATTCCATCTTGGATTCCACGACCTCGACCAATAGTAAAATCGGCTGGGAGGTTATGGATTTTGGCAGCGTGGTTGACAACTTAGAGAATGCTTATCTTTGGGCCAGCGGCGGTACCTCTGAAGACGAACAGGTAAATGCCTATAATGTCTATTATTCAAGTGGTGCTGGCATCGATGCTTTGCCTGCAATGCCAAAATCCCAGGGAACTACCGGTGATTACGATTTCAGCAGCGGGGATTGGACTCAGATCGGATCAACCAATAACCTCGCAAAGTATGTTGATGGTTCATTGTCAAATACTGTAGCCTTGGGTGGTGTTTCCGCCCAATACATTGGTATCGAAGTACTCTCCACATACGGTGATGACAACCTTGTTACCAACGCAGACCAACGGTTGGCCATAGGTCAAGTCGAGTTCACTGCCGTACCCGAGCCATCATCATTGGCGCTGCTCGGACTGGGCGGACTGGCTCTTCTGATGAACCGCCGGCGTCGTCGAAGCTGACGACCTGCAACACAGAAATAGACGAACAACACTTCGGCGCGAATGGGTCAATCTCCCGTTCGCGCCGTTTTATTGGTGTGCCTTTTTCTTGACAAATGGTGGCTGGGTAATATGCTTTGGAAAGCGGGAAAAGCCGGGATGGCCCCCATGTCAAGAACCACTTGTTAAAAACTCTTAAGGATTCCATCATGTCGTATTATCCAAACCCCCTTCAGCAGCTCATTCCGCCACGCGCGAGTTCCATCTTGAGACGCCTCCGCCGGATGCTCTGGGAAAACCGTCAAGACCTGGACGTCCAGGGGGGGCCGGTCAACGAGACCCCGGTTCCTCTTGGCGAGGCCATGAAGCAACCGCTGCAGGATGTGCGGCCGGGGGAAACGTTCGCCGGTCCCGGTGACCAATGGAAACAGCGCTGGTTTAAGGTCACTGTTCCGGCGGCTGAGAAAGGTGAAGCCGGACGCCGTGTGTTATTCTGGGACAGCCAGGGAGAAACCACCGTTTACCTGCATGGCACGCCGTGGGCGGGAATCGACATTGCCCACCGCTACTGCACGCTCCCCGATGACGCCTGCGAATTATGGCTCGATACCGGCACCTACCAGACGGGCGTCTGGTTCGGCGGCCCGAAATCGCGTGTCGATGAATACGGCTGCCGGTTCGACGGTGCCTGGATCGCCTGTCGCAATGAAGCGGCCTGGAAGACGTACTGGGATGTATCCTGCCTCAACGACCTGATGACTGTTCTCCTGAAGCGGGATGACTGGAGCGGGCACGGCGTCGGTTTTCATGAGCCCCTGGACGAGGTACCGGTGCTACTGCGCCGCTTGTTGCGCGGCTTTGATACTGTCTGTAACGCCTTCGATACCGGCGGAATCGACGCCATCGGCGAACCCGTAAAACAGATCTACAATGACGTCCGCGCCGCCCCGTGGCAGGGAAAAGCTGCCATGTGCGGGCACGCGCACATTGACCTAGTATGGTTGTGGCCGGAATCTGAAGGAGAACGCAAGGCCGTCCATTCATTCTCAACGGTATTACGGCTGATGGATCGCTACCCGGAATTCCGCTTCACGCACAGTCAACCGGCGGCCTACCACGCCGTCAAGCGCCTGGCACCGGAACTGCATGATCAAGTGGTAGAAAAAATCCGCGACGGCCAATGGGAAGCCACCGGCGGGTTCGAAGTCGAATGTGATGTCAATCTGCCCTGTGGTGAAGCGTTGGCGCGCTGTATGGCACTTGGACAGAAGCGGTTCGCCGAGCTGCGAGGCGGCGAGATTTCCCGGAATGTCTGGATTCCCGATGTCTTCGGCTATTCCAACTGTTTGCCTCAGATTATGAAACTGGGCGGCATTACCAGCTTCTTTACCACCAAAATGACCTGGTCAAATATTACCCGCTTTCCGCACAACGCCTTCATGTGGCGTGGCGCGGACGGCTCTGAAATTCTTGCCTTCCTCTGTCCTGTTGGCTATAACGAGCGGGTGGAGATGGAGACGTTGATTCATTCGGCCCAAAGCAACCGCCAGAGCGGCGTTTACGACACGGCTCTGCTACCCCAGGGCATTGGTGACGGGGGCGGCGGCCCGCGAGAAGAAATGTGCGAACGCGCGCGGCGCTTTGCGGACTTGGCTGAAGTCCCGCAGACCCGGTGGACGGGAGTTGAGGAATTTTTCGAGGGGCTGCGCACGGTTACCGACAAACTGCCGGTCTATCAGGGGGAGCTTTATCTGGAAATGCATCGCGGCACCTACACAACTCAGGCGCAATTGAAACACCAGTATCGCGCGGCAGAGCGCGGATTGCAGGCCCACGAGGCTTGCCGGGTATTCACGGGCCAGGGGGCGATCCCGGAAGCGGATTGGCTGCGCCTGTGCTTCAGTCAGTTCCACGACACATTGCCCGGCAGTTCCATCGGCCTTGTTTACGAACAGTTAACGCCGGAATTGCAGCAGATTGCTGAACGGCAGCTTGCAGAAGCACGGAAGACGCTCATGGCGGGGGCTACCACGGCTGACGGGAGTGCGGAGTGGATCTTCAATCCTTTGGCGGTTACACGGCCGGCGGTCATTGAGTCGTCGTCAGCTCCGGAAGACGACAGCACCGACCCCTGCCAGACATTGACGAAGGACGGGGATACAAGGGGTCTGAAGGCCCTGCAACTGCCAGCGCTCGGGGCAGTGGCGGCGGCCGACGCTGAGGCCGCTGTAGACGCTCCGGAGGTGACAGGAGATGCCGACCGGGGAGTGCTGGATAATGGACTGGTGCAGGCGCACTTCAGCGAGCAGGGAAAACTGCAACGCCTGGTCGTTGACGGTGAAGACCTGGCCCTGTCGCAACCTGCAGAGTTCGTCATGTATCCGGATTACCCGGTGGCCTACGATGCCTGGGACATCGACCGTCACACCCTGCAGCTGGGCTCCGCATGCGCCGACAACCTGACTCTGGGCCTGGCCGCGGGGGGACCTGTCCGCGCTACGCTCGAAGCAGAAACCGCGCTTGGCGAAAGCAGTCGTATGCGCGTCAGTTACACGCTCGATGCTGGCCTGCCGTATCTGTTCGTTGAACTTGATATTGACTGGCAGGAAAGCCGCAAACTACTGAAGTACCACCTAATGACCGATTATCGCGGGCAGATGGCGCGCTACGGGGCCCCCTTCGGCAGCACGCACCGACCGCAGCTGCCGGGCTATGCGGGCGATGAATCGCAGTGGGAAGTACCGGCCAGTCGCTGGGCGGCTGTCACCAATGACACCGAAACCAGCGGGGCCGCTGTGATCACCGAAGCGAAATACGGGTTTTCCTGCCGTAACGGCAACTTAGGCTTGAGTCTGTTGCGGGCGACGGTGCATCCGGATTCGAAGGCTGATCGGGGGAGGCATCGCATTCGCTTTGCCGTCGGTCTGCACCGGACTCGCACCGAAGCGGGACGTTTCAGCAGCGCGGTCGCAGCGGAGTCCCTGTTCGCACCGACAGTGGCATTTGAGGCTTGTGAAATTCCGCCGCCGCCATTCGCCCTGGACAAGCTGGGCAGCTTAGTGCCGTCGTGGGTATTGCCGGAAGACAATGGCAACGGCTGGATCCTGCGGGCTCATGAAACAGCGGGTGAGACGGGAAGTGCCGTGCTCGAACTGACCGATACACCACAGAGCGTTAACTTGATTGATTTTCTGGGCAATGAACAAGGCCCCGTCGAATCATTAGGCGACAACCGCTACCGTCTCGAATACACTCCGTATCAAATTGTTAGCGTTCACGTTAAGTGACCGGGCGGGGACAAGTCAAATTCGACCGGCACCGGAAGCTCTGGATGCAGTTTTGGCTTTTGCGCATGGGGCCGGACACTTTTGCCTTCACAGTAGTGTCTCATGGCATAATCTTTTCTTGTGTAGTAAAGTAAGTATCGACTCAGAGAGTTTATCACAAGCAAAAGAAACTTTATATATGCCCCATATCCGAAAAGCTAAACCCGAAGATTTACGTTTCAGCGCGCGTAATCGCAAAAGCGAAAAGCGCCGGCGATCTTTTCGTATTCTGGGACGCTGGGGGATCTGGATTCTCCTGGCCGGAATCGGCTTGGCCTTGGTGGCTGGAGTCTTCATCGGTCTGCGAACACTTCTCATAACCGATAATGAACACTTCAGTTTACGTAAAATAAACATCACTGTTTACGGCGAAAAATCATTCTCCACCGAGGAAATACGGCAGCAACTGCGTGAAATCGGCATTATTGAACACAACATTAATCTGTTTGATGTGTCGCTGACGCGAGTTCGCAAGGAATTGCTGCAAAAACAGGTAAGCGCCAACCAGGTTGAGGTTATGCGGCAATTACCGGGGACATTGAACATCATCATCAGGCAGCGCGACGCCGTGGCCCAGCTTTTAAAGGAAAAAGGCCTGCTTCTCGACCGCTCAGGCCTGGTTATCCCGCGCAGTCGCGACCCCCGCACATGGGAATTGCCGATAATTACCGGCCTGCGCAGAGGCAGTGAATTACGACCGGGTATGCAGCTGGAAGACCCGCTTGCCGGTACCGCTCGGGAACTGGTGCTTTTGACTCGCAGCACCCCATACGCCAGCATGTTGAATATCAATCTTATTCAACTCGATCACTCCGCGCAGGCCCTGAAAGTCTATGTTGCGCAACGGCAACCCTTTCGCGAAGGTGCCTGTATCGTACTGCCGGGAGATATTACCAAAATAAAAACGGCTCTCAAACGGCTCTTGGTGATTTTTCAAGAACGCAAGGAAGGCAATCAACCCATCAGCTTTGTTGATGCTACCTACAAAATAAACATTCCCGTCCGGCCGTAACCTTAATTATACATAAGGACTTAGAGCCCAATTTGCGCATCCTAGGCTAAGCCAGAAGAAAAGAGGTTCGTATGCCCCATATTTTGAACTCCAGAACCGTTCTCGTTACCGGCGGCGCCAAACGAATCGGACGTGCTATATGCCGAGCCTTCGCCGAACACGGCGCCACGGTGATTATCCACTACCGGCACTCACAAGCGGAGGCGGAAGCGTTACGCGAGGAACTCAGGCAGCACGGCGACGACCACGTTGCAATTCAAGCTGACCTTACCATACCTGAACAACGTCGTAAACTGATAGCGCGAAGCTTAGAAATAAATGGCCAACTGGATTTCCTGGTCAATAATGCTTCCGTTTACCGGCGCAGTCGATTGCGCGATGTGAATGACGAGGAGGCTCGCAAAGATTTCGACATAAATTTCTTCGCCCCCTTCGCTCTTATGCGAGACTTTGCCAACTGCAAGGGCAACGGCTCGATAATTAACCTTCTGGACCAGCGAGTTGCAAAAGCCGACCCGGCAGCCGGAACCTACGGACTGGCAAAAAAAGCCTTACGAGACGCCACAGAAGCCGCCGCCGTCGAATGGGCACCCGAGATACGAGTGAACGGCATATCGCCCGGAGTGGTGCTGCCGCCCCCAGGAGTGTCCAAAGAAAAAATGGTTCCTATTCTGAAAGGTGTGCCGATGCAGACCAATACCACCCCGGAAGAAATCGCTAACGCCTGTATTTATCTGGCTACAGCCGAAACCGTAACCGGCACCATACTGAACGTAGACGGCGGGCTCCACTTGGTAACCCCTTTACACGGCGAGAAAAGGCCTTCCTAACCCGAACATTGCATAAAAAAGGATAATTGGCGTTGTCCGCTTGACTAGGTTTGACAAGGGCGGTATATTTATTTGTTGAGTGTATTTATAACCTTACATATGTTTAAGAGTTTGGCTGTGAGTCAATTCGGGCTTCCGATATTTTATAAAGATAAAGGAGTATGAGTATGAGTTTCAATAACGATATACTGGATTCAATCGGACGGACACCGTTGATTAAGATTAAGCATCTGTCTTCCTCCAGGACCGGGACAATTGTTCTCGGTAAGCAGGAAGGCAGGAATCCCGTTTATTCCGTCAAATGCCGCATCGGGGCCGGCATGATCTGGGATGCGGAAAAGCGCGGCCGATTAAAGCCCGGCATGGAAATAATTGAGCCGACCAGCGGCAACACCGGTATTGCGCTTGCGGCAATGGGTAGCGCTCGCAGCTATAAAGTGACATTAACCATGCCGGAAAGCATGAGTATTGAGCGCCGCAAAATATTAGCTGCGCTGGGGGCTGACGTCCACCTCACCGCCGCCAACAAAGGAATGCCCGGGGCAATTGATGAAGCTCAACAGCTGGTGACCGAAGATCCGGAGCGCTTTTTCATGCCACAACAATTCAAGAACCCGGCAAACCCGGGTATTCATGCAAAAACAACCGGCCCCGAAATTTGGAATGATACGGAGGGGGAGGTCGATGTTATAGTCGCTGGTGTAGGGACCGGTGGCACCATAACCGGCATCTCACGCTATTTAAAGAAAACCCAGGGCAAAAATATAGTTAGTGTGGCGGTAGAACCGGAAGAAAGCCCGGTGATGACGCAAAAGAAAGCCGGGAAGGAGTTAGTTTCCGGCCCGCACAGCATCCAGGGAATCGGGGCCGGTTTTATCCCGGATATTCTGGACCTTTCGCTGATTGATCGAATTGAACAGGTTAACAGCGATGAAGCGGTGGAAACAACGCGCCGACTGGCCCGGGAAGAAGGTCTTTTGTGCGGTATATCCTGCGGGGCCGCGCTAGCGGCGGCCACACGGCTTGTCAAAGAACCCGAATTCGAGGGCAAAAATATCGTGGTTATTTTGCCGGATATCGGCGATCGTTATTTGTCAACCAACCTTTTTGAATCATGCTGAAAAAGCTCTTTTCTGAAGTAGCCGTAAAAACCTACCGCGCAGCCCGGCGTTTAGTCGTCGGCGTCGTCGGCGTCACAGTAGTGCTTTTCGGGTTGACGTTACTGTTTTTGCCGGGGCCGGCGGTGGTCGTTATTCCGTTAGGACTGGCGATCCTCGGCTTGGAGTTTGCCTGGGCCCGCCGTCTACTGCTTAAGATGCGGAATACAGCGGGAAATACTTGGGAACGGGTTGCGGAAGGCACCTTTAAAGACCGGAAAAAGGACGAGAAGAAAGAACAAAACCATAATGTTTCATCGCCCGACTAAGGTCATAGTCCAGAGGATTCCCTTTAGGATCGGTTAAATGACAACCGGCCTCAAGCGCGACAGACGCCCCTGCGGCGGTATCCCAATACCAAGTGGGATTCAGACGCGGGTAAATATCGGCACTGCCTTCGGCCACGGCACACATCTTCAGCGAACTGCCGCGGGCGATCGTATTCTGTACACCCAGTTTCTTCAGGAAAGCTTCGGTTTCCGGGGAGGCATGTGAACGGCTGACAACCGCGGTAAGCGGTTTTTCAAGGTTACCAGTTGCCTGAATCCGCCGCGGTTCCTTTTCCCCGGCCTTCTGCCGCCAGGCACCCTCACCTTTCACCGCGTAATACATAACGCCGGTAGCCGGTAGATAGACGATTCCCAAGGCTGGCATTTTTTCCACAACCAAAGCAATATTGACGGTAAAATCATCCAGTCCTTTAATAAATTCTTTGGTCCCGTCGAGTGGATCCACCAGCCAGAAACTCTCCGGACAGTGGGCCGCTGTGCTGAGGTCACCCTCTTCGGAAATAACAGGATACGGCCATTCGAGCTTTTCCAGGACGGGCACGATTACATCATGAGATGCCCGGTCCGCGCGCGTTACCGGTGAGCCGTCAGCCTTTTCGTCAACGTCCTCAAGCGTTCCGCGAATTTGGTTAATCGCATCGCCGGCTTTGACTGCGGTTGACTGTAAAACCGAAAGTTTTTCCAAGAGTTTTTTTGTAATTGTCATTTAGTCCTTTTGATAATGCCACGCTGTTCCAGCGCTTCCAGGATCTGGTCGACGCAAGAATCCACATCCCGGTTTTCGGCCGTAATAACAATATCACTTTCGGCCGGGGGTTCATACGGCGCGGTAACTCCGGAAAAGTTCTTGATTTCACCTGCCCGCGCTCGCTCATACAAGCCTTCAGCATCGCGCTGCTCACAAACTTCCAGAGGCGTATTTAGATATACTTCCAGAAACGCCTCGTCGCCGATAACTTGTCGCGCATGTTCGCGACCACCTTTATAAGGAGAGACAAAAGCAGCGATCGTGATCATGCCGATATCGTTACACAGCTTCGCAACTTCGACTGCCCGCCGAATATTTTCAGAGCGATCCTCACCGGTAAAACCCAAGTCACGACTGACTCCGAGGCGCAGATTTTCCCCATCCAGAACGTGCGGATAATAGTTCATATCAAAAAGCCTGCGCTCCAGCGCGTAGGCAATAGTCGATTTGCCGGCCTTCGGCAAACCGGTAAGCCAGACGGTGGCTGGCTGCTGTTCCATACGCTCAAGGCGCTCATCACGCTTAATCCGGCTGATCTGGGCATGAATATCTTCGCTTACAGGTTGTCCCGTTTCCGACTTGCCCGATACAGACTCACTGGTTTCGCGCTCGAGAATCATGCCGGCACCGAGCGTCGCATTCGTAAGGCGATCTATAATGACGAAACAACCGGTCTGGTTATTGTGACTGTAAGCGTCAAAACATATCGGCCGATGCAGTGCAATGGCGGCCCGCCCGATTTCATTCAATTCCAGGGTTTCGGCTGATTCACGATGGAGAGTATTGACATCCACCTTGTAACGAAGGTTTGATATCGTCCCGGGAACTGAGTTCGTTGTCTGCTTAACTATGTATGAACCGTTTACCTGCATAGGGTCCTCTGACATCCACACAACCATCGCTTCCAGGTGCCGGTCAATATGCGGAACATTACCGGCATGAGCCAGCATATCACCGCGACTGACATCGATTTCGTCCTCCAGAGTCACACATACAGGCAAAGGCGGGAAAGCTTCTGCAATCTCTCCGTCATAATTTTCAATCGCTTTGATGCGGCTTTTCTGTCCGGAAGGCAAGGCTACAACTTCCTCTCCGGGGCGCATGACCCCCGAAGCCAAGGTTCCCGCAAATCCCCGAAATTCTTCACCGGGTCGGATCACGTACTGGACGGGAAAACGCAGGTCGATAAAGTTGCGGTCACTTGCCACATGCACGGTTTCCAGGTATCTCAACAGAGGGGGGCCTTCGTACCACAGCATGCGATCACTCTTGTCAACCACATTGTCACCTTTCAAAGCCGAAATCGGGATGAACTGCAAATCCTGAACATCCAGCCGGGCGGCAAAATCACTGTACTGTTCCTTGATCCGGTCAAATACCGATTCATCATATTCCACCGCATCCATTTTATTGACAGCCACCAGAATATGCTTAATGCCAAGGAGTGAAGCAATGAAAGAGTGGCGCTTAGTCTGAGGCAGAACACCATATTTGGCATCTACCAGTATAACCGCGAGGTTTGCGGTCGAACCGCCGGTGACCATATTACGCGTATATTGTTCGTGACCGGGGCTGTCGGCAATGATGAATTTACGCCGGGGAGTCGAGAAATAGCGATAAGCCACATCAATGGTTATGCCTTGTTCACGCTCGGCTTTCAAGCCGTCCAGAAGCAAAGCATAATCTATGTCTTCCCCGGCCGAACCGCCCTTGGCGGAATCACGCTCCAAGGCCGACAGATGATCTTCATAAACCGTTTTACTGTCAAACAGCAAACGCCCGATCAAGGTTGACTTACCATCATCAACGCTGCCGGCCGTAAGAAAACGCAGAATATCTTTCCTTTCGTTTTCCGCAAACAATTCCCGAATTCTGGATTTAGCGCTACTTTCAGGGCTCATGAAACCACCGATTATGGTTATTGATTTATACTCGCATCCATTATTATTATATATGTGAAATAATAACTTACCGTCCCCCATTCCAAATTCGAGTATTTGGCTTGAGCTTTGCAAAAATCGTCGCCCTCACTTCTGGGGTATAGCCCAAGTTTGGCAACTTGGGCTATAAGTCGTTGCGCCGCAACGACCGGATTTCTTGTGGCACTACAAAACCGACGAATTTTTCATCGGTACTGACATTTTTGTGCCGGGCAGGTTTCGATGATCAACCCCCAGTGATACCACGATGCGCTGCCGTGGCTTTCCCTCCCAGTTACGGTAGGATTCGACCAGCTGCAGCGCTTCTCCCGAGCGAGTTGTCATAACCCAAGTTTCCCTGCTTTGCAGGGAAACTTGGGTTATGATACAAAATTTCGCAAAAATTTTGTTTTAGCCCGAATTTCTGCGAAATTCGGGCTAGGGGAAAAGGTCTTGGCGCACCCAACCTTGGGCTGGATAGGCTGTGGCAAGGAGAACGTCTGGACTGGCAACGTGATGGGAGTGATCGCCGGCAAGAATGGGGCGATACGGTCTAACCAAGCGGAATTTTATAAGTTCTATATGCAGCCGAAGTAGGCAGAACACATTTACCTGCCTGCGGTTCTTCTCTCGCTCTCTATGGTTAGTCCTTCCGCGCCGTAATTGCCTCGGTCAACTTGTCAGCCACAGCTTGGCCGACCAGTTGTTGCAGTTTCCCATCCCAGAAATGGACGTCTTTCTGTTGTCGCCATTGATCGAACGCCTCAGATTCGTTGATGAAGCGGTTAAGATCGTTGATTTTTATCTCCGGGTATTTTTCAATCACCTCGCGGGCAGCCTGATTGTAAAGCGCAACGGCGGCCGAGCGCCGCCCGAAGGTGCCGTTTGCCCAGTGCCCAAAGTAATCATTCGGAACAGGAGTGGTCGTACACCACACCAGCGTGGCACCGGTTTTCTCCATGATTTGAATCTCTTTTTCAAGATTACTTTTATACTCGTCAATGGGCACCTGATACGCTCCGTACTCGCCGGTTTCTTCGTCATAAACCTGTTTGAGATCGTGCAGACCATGGTTGAACTGGATGACATCCCACTGCAAACCGGGCTGGGTATAATCTCCCAGCCAAAGTTCCATACAGACAACGCCACGCTCGGTATCCCCACCGTTGCCGTCGATACGGTGATAATTGGCGACGCCTTCCAGCGCCTGCTTTGCCGCCTTGTGATAATTCATGCTGATTGAATCGCCGACAATCAGAATACGCGGCAGACTCGGATCATCGACCTCTCGCGGATCAATCCGGGGATACATCTCCATACTCTCAACCATAAACCGGCCATCGCCCCGCCGAGCCCCGTGCAGAGTGGTCTCCCAGAAGCCTTCGCTGAGCTCAGCGGCACTGGATACTGTCCGAATATCCACCTGCGCCCGATTACCGCCGCCCAAGTGTAACCGGACAGATTTGTCGTCGATCATAACGGTGCCGTCGCGGAGCCCATCGGAGGCCGGGTCGAGTTTAAACGGTGCGACAAAATTGTGGTCATCTTTTTTAAGTCCGCCACCCTCCTCGTCTGCCGCCAGAATGGTAACGTGCTTGACCACGAAGTCCCGTCCCGCCGCGACCGCGGTGGCGTTCTTGTCGTTAAGATTGCGGAAATGGGCCAAGTACTCGCCAGCCAGCCCTTTGAAATTACTCTGGCGTTTGACCTTGACGAACCGGGTCCGGTCAGTCCAATAGACGGTGTGGCGGGATTTGCCTTCGTTTGTCTTCGGATCGAATGCCGTTTCTTTCAGCAGTTGAAAACTCTGCTCTTCGGGGGCAATTCGAAACACTTTACCGCGGACACCGTCGAGGTTTTCCATAGTGATTGAATTCAGTTGCTTGTTTTTCAATGGTTCTACATCGTTGTCCTTCATTCTACCGTCCTCGTTTTGGCACCCCCATCCAACCCCTATAACCAGCGCACATAGCGCTGGGGCAGCCGCTTTGAACAGCCGTGAGTTGATGCGTAATATTGAAGGCATTGAGGTCTCTTCTTTAAGATTACAAATCCCTAAGCTCATTTTACGTTTCCTGTAAATTCTTGGTCACCTTTCCAGACGCTATCGGCGGGAACGCCATTATAAGCACGGGCGAGTACTGCAATGTTGCGATTGTCGCCGCGCAGTTTGTTGACCGGTCGGGATAAAATAGGTGCCAGCGGTACGAGACCACCGTTCGTGCGCGGTTTAGTGAAACCGTACAGCTCCACTCCGGCTTTCAGCGCTTGCGGCACAACTTTTGTGGCTTCCGCGTGATTCCACTGGGCGAGGCACGTGATCAGGCGGGTATGCTTGCCAATCATCGTTTTCACGGCATTAATACCCCGCATATCGCCAGCCTCATTCATTAGCCAGTCCGCCTGTTTATACATGTCTGAGTTGACGACGTGCGGATGCCGGATATTGTTGACCGTCAGCCAGACAACACAGTCCGGATTCGCGTTCTTGGCGGCTTTCCGGATCGTTTTCCAGCAACGGTCAATGGCATTTCGGCTGTAGGCGCGATGCTGTTTTTTCGCCAGCTTGTCTTCACCGGGGAAAGGCTCGCCCATCAGCTGTTCATATAACTTCTTTTCAGCCTCCAACCACTCGCCACCGGTGGATTTTCGTTTGGGCTGCCAGAGCCAGTCGATCATGAATCCGTCGACACCGGTCTTGCGCACCGCGTCGTCGATTGCTTCCGCTAGATAGGCAAGGTACTCATCAGTATAGGGTATGTGATAGGTGCTCGGTGTGCCGTAGCTCAATTCCGGGTTTTCCTTGCCCCAGCGGGTATTGGCGCCGATGCAGAAATACCCCATTACGAGCATCCCTTCTTTGTGGCCAAGCTTCACCATTTCCGGCAGAAAATCGTGCTTGAGTCCGGGCTGTTCTGGAACAACGCCGTTTTTGTACCAGGCGTACCCGTTAGTGGACACGCAGAACGTCTGGATGACGTTCACCCCCATGGCCTTGTACCACGCTATATGCTCGGCGGGATCGGCGCTACTCCATTTTCCCGGCTGGGCAAACCGGCGCGCCCTGCCCCAGTTGAAGTCAAGACAATAGGCTTTTATGTCTTTGATCTTAGCCGCGTCCGGTGGCGGTCCGGCTATGGCGCGCTGTCCTGAATTTACTGCACCAAGCATCCCCAGCGTCATCCCTAAGAATATGGTCTTTGCCAGCACACTGTTTTCCTTGCATTTTTATTTGTTCAAGAGAAACGGCTCATTCGGAATGGTCTTTCTCTTTTGCATTCAACCGTCGTACAGGTTATTTGGTTTCATAGAGGTTGATGATTTCTTCGCGGATCTGTTCCGGAGCTACCATCCAGTCAGAAATCTTAACGGGGACACTTTTACCTTTTATGCTTTTCGGTGCGGTAATTTTCGGCGCCAATTTTTGGCCCGGCATCGTAAAGATGAAGTGAGGATCCTGCGTGCCCTCTCGCAAGTCGGACCAGAGAGCGAAGCGGTCTTTCCAGCAGTTGGCCAAAGCCGAGAGCTGTTCGCCGAAGTTCGCGCCGCTTTCTTCTTTCACCATATTCTCTCCGGCGATGAAGATTATTCCTTTGAGCGCCACAGGCGTAAAGGAGTGAACCATCACATTGTAGACCTGCCCGGCATCGCTGTCAATACTGCTTGTGAACCGCGGGTACCATCCCCAGGAGGCACCGTCCGGAACGGCCTTGGTTTCTATCATCTCGGGTATATACTCGTTCCAGTAATCTTTCCAGGCAGCCATATACCGTTGAGCATTGGCCCGGTAGTATTTGTTGCCCGGTCGGGCGGCGGCCAAGTCTTTGTAGTCCGCCATCAAACTGGGTGCCTCGTCCAGGTATGCCGGATGAATCCAGTGTTTCAGCTCCTTCGCCTCATTGGGCTTCATAAAGATGATCCCCACGGGTTT
>JAWOEV010000119.1:0-6837 GCA_046482565.1 Lentisphaeria bacterium
TGAATTGAATGCATTCCTTCTCAATGCCTCCGTAAATCATGGCACCCATTCGGCCATTACCAATGGGAAGGCAATCTGTTTCCCAGTTCTCAGCGGGTTGAGAACAGACTATGCGATATTGACTCTTTGACTCTTGATCGGCGTGGGTGGACGAGACGTTTGATAGCTTCGTTAACTGATTCTGCATAAATGGCACTCCTTTTATTTCGGTCTACGAGAACGGCGACCAACCTACGCCGAAGGCTACGGCTTGGCACGCGAGATTGGTGGACGATTGGGATACTCTCTACCATGTCCCGCCGTAGCTTTAGCGAAGGCGGATCGTTATCCGTTCTCGTCGCCGTTCTCGTTAACCCACTCTTGCCTGAGTTCTGATGAATCACGTAGGGTCAAGCATCCAATCTTAAGCTACCAAACCAAAAAGAGGAAGGACCCTACGTGAAAAACAAAAGTCTACTTAGACGCCATGCGAAAAGGTATCGCGCCCATGCTCGTGCCTATTTCGGATGAGATTTTGTCTTTTCGGCGGAATGCGCTAGCCGTAAGCTAACGGTTTCCGCCGAAAAGACGAAAGATCGCCGAAAGAGACACGAGCCCTTCGGGTTGGGGCGGCGGCAACCCTTCTCGGGGTTTCGAGTTGTAACACATTACCGCTGAAGGTAGTGCATGACAACACGAAAACCCCGAGAAGAGCAACCGGCGCTCCCAACAGGGGCGCGATACCTTTTCGCATGGCGTCGGGCTAGACTTTCTACACCGTAGCTTGCTTTTGGCAATGCTGTTTTGAGCAATAACGGAGAGAGACTGGACAAAGCTCTACTCGGTCGCTAAATTACCGGTTTGTCATAATAAAAAATTTCGGCTCAGTTATTCGCAATACTATGAACTTACAAGTTTTTTCCGGCAGAGCGAACCCCGCCCTGTCACAAAATATCGCGAAGGCGCTCGGAATCCCTTTGGGAAAGGTGGCTGTCAAGGCTTTTCCGGACGGCGAGTTGCTGGTCAAATACACGCAGAATATCCGCGGGGATGATATTTTTATCATACAGCCAACCTGCAATCCACCCTCGGAAAATCTGGTCGAGCTGTTGATAATGCTTGATGCCGCCAAGCGGGCTTCCGCCAAAAGGATAACCGCTGTTCTGCCGTATTATGGTTTCGCGCGCCAAGACCGCAAGGATCAACCGCGCGTACCCATAACCGCAAAACTTGTGGCTAACCTTCTGGTATCAGCGGGAGCACACCGAATTTTGGCTATGGATCTACATTCGCAACAGATTCAGGGCTTTTTTGATATACCGGTGGATCATCTGTATGCCGCGCCTGTATTTATACGCTATTTGCGCAAAGCTATAGATATGAATAACTGTATGATTGTATCGCCCGATTCGGGCGGCGTCAAAATGGCGCATGCTTACGCAACGGAAATGCATACTGGGCTGGCGATTGCCGCCAAACGACGCATCGACCCCGATACGGTGTCGATGTTGCACTTGGTCGGGGATGTTAAAGGACGGGATTGCGTATTGGTTGATGACATGACTACTACGGCCGGAACCCTGTGCGGGGCGGCTGCCAAGCTGAAAGAAGCCGGCGCCAAGCGCGTCTTTGCCGCAGTGTCCCACTGCTGTCTGACCGATGAAGGCCATGTAAAGTTACGTGACAGCGATATCACTGAATTGGTGACTACCGACAGCGTCCCGCAGCAAAATGGTGTGGCCGACAGTAAAATCAAGGTATTAAGCGTGGCTGGCCTCCTAGGAAAAGCCATTAAAAGAATTCATAAAGATCAATCAGTTTCTTCTTTATTCAGAGTACAAGAAGAAACGAGTTCAGCCGACTCATCAGAAGAATAATAAAGTAAGGAAAATAACATTATGAGTAACGACACCTTGGCATTGAAAGCGGAAAAACGTTCCGAATTCGGTAAAGGCCCTTCTCGCAGATTGCGCGCGGATGGCAAAGTACCGGCCGTTGTTTACGGCCACGGGAAAAATGCAGTTCCGCTGTCGGTAAGTGCTTTGGATATGCTCCCGTTTGTGCACCATACCGGCCTTATGGAAATCAATATTGACGGGCGCAAACGCCCCGTTACTGCTGTGGTCAAAGATCTTCAGTATGACGTGATCAAGGGCTCTATCGAACACGTTGATTTCCAAGAAGTCCGCGCTACCGAGATTGTATCCGCAATGGTACCGATTGAAGCACAAGGCGAAGCGGCCGGAATCTCGAAGGGCGGTGTTCTCGACCAGCAAATACATGAAATCGAAATCCGCTGCCCGGCTAACAAACTGCCGGAACTCATTGAAGTTGATGTCACGGCTCTTGATATTGACGATACCCTTACGGTAGGCGACCTGTCGCTGCCCGAAGAAACAGAAGCAACTGCGGAAGCCGATCAGATTGCCTTCCTTGTCACGTTGCCGACCATGGAAGAGCCGGAACCGGAAGAAGGTGAAGCAGAAGAACTGGAAGAGGCTGAAGAGCCGGAAGTTATCGGTAAGGGTAAACAGGAAGAAGAGGAAGAGGCTGAAGAGTCGGAAGCATAGATTGACGCTCGCTCTTTTTCCTTATTTAACAACTACTTTAAAATTATAAATACTGTAATAAAGTGGAGAATTTGCCGCAGTTAATCGTCGGCCTCGGTAACCCCGGCCCGAAATATGAGAGTACCCGTCATAATGCGGGGTTCATGACTATCGACCGGATTATTGAACTTGCTGGACCGGCTGTAAAACGAGATGAGCGCTACGAATGCAAGCTGGCGGAAATCCGGTTGGGCGGTCGTCAAATAACGCTCGCTAAACCACAGACGCTGATGAATTTAAGCGGGCGGGCAGTAGGGCGTTTGCAGAGGGTCCTGGAGCTTAACCCTGACGAGTTGCTTATTATATATGACTGCTTGGATTTGCCGCTGGGCTCTCTCCGTCTGAGAAAAGGGGGAGGTAGTGGCGGACACAAAGGAATGGAGTCAATAATTCAGGCAGTCGGCACTTCAAAAGTTCCGCGTCTGAGGATCGGCATAGATCCCTCAGGCTCACAACAAGGCGTCGTGCAGCATGTATTATCCAAATGGACGCAGGATGAATTGCCCCTCGTCCAAGAGACCATTAGCGCCGCGGCAGAAGCTGCTGTGACAGCCCTTCGCCGGGGGATGTCAGGTGCTATGAACGCATTCAACAGCTGGACGCCCGAAACAGAAACAAACACGGAATAAATAAAACCGTAAAAATCAGGAGATGAAGAATTGAAAACATACGAAGCTGTATTCGTGCTTGACGAAAGACAGTTCGACGACCAGGGTGAAGCGTTTTCCCGGGAAGTGGAAAAGCGCATCACCGTTCTGGGGGGTCGATTGCGGGACCGTATTGCAATGGGCAGAAAGCAATTTGCGCGCCCCGTCAAAAAACTGAATGCCGGAGTTTATTGGGATTTTGTTTTTGATCTTGAACCGGAAAATGTAAAACCGCTTAAAGAAACCTATCGGCTGAATGACTCAGTTATCCGCTCAGAGGTATTTATTTTTGACGCTCCGGAGAAACCTGAAGTCCAAGCCTGACCATAATCTCGCAAGGGGCAAATGATGGCGTCTCTGAATAAAGTTTTTCTGATCGGCAACTTGACGCGGGATCCGGAATTGCGCCAGTTACCTTCGGGGGTGTCCGTATGTAAGTTTCGTATTGCGGTCAACCGCCGCTTTACAACTTCTCAGGGAGAAGAACGCGAAGAAACATGCTTTGTTGACATTGAAAGCTGGGGACGGCAGGCAGAAACCTCCAACCGCTACTTGTCGAAAGGCCGACCGGTCTTGATTGAAGGCCGACTGCAACAGGATACTTGGCAGGATGCCAATACAGGTGAAAACCGGTCCCGTATGCTGGTGCGGGCCCGGCAAGTTCAGTTTCTGGGAAGCGCCTCAGGCAGCAATGGCGCTGACGAGCAACCCGGCACCCGCGATGAAGGTTCGAATTCAACAATCAGCAATACACCGAGTTCGCAGAGTACTGAGCCAACAGAGAATCAGGAAGAGATAATACCGGACTTTGAACCGGTTGATAAATCGTTTGGTAACATTCCCTTTTAGAAACCAATAAAAAAGAGTATTCTTTTAATAAAGGAGCCAGTTATGGCAAAGACAACAGCCCGTTCGATTCGCAGAAGAAAACGCAAACTCGCTAAAGCCAAGGTATGCAGGCTGTGTGAGAGCCACGTGAAATATATTGACTTTAAGGATGTTGACCTTTTGCAAAGGTATCAAACCGAGCAGGGCAAAATTCTTCCGCGTCGCATTACCGGTAACTGCTATATACACCAGAAAATGCTTCGCACGGCTGTCAAACGTGCCCGCAACTTGGCTTTGGTATCTTAGCGTATTCCACCCCGGATTCGGTCTATAGCAAAAAATTCGGAATTCTTTACAAAACCAAAAATGCCACAATAATTAAGGCTTAATTATGCCGTACATGTTAAGGAGATCAAAACATGGCTACTGAGCTTATCCTGCTTGAGGATGTCAATAATCTGGGACAGATGGGAGAGAAAGTTTCCGTATCTGAAGGTTACGCCCGCAACTATCTGGTCCCCCGTCAACTTGCCACACCGGTTACGCCGCAGGCTCTGCAGCGACTGGAGGCGAAAAAGCAGCAACTGCAGGAAGAACACGAAGAACGCCTGGCTGTTGCGCAAGGCATGGCTGAAAAAATCAATAAAATCAGCATAACCCTGCCGGTTGAAGCTACTGAGGAGGATAAGCTTTACGGTTCGATCACTGCACAGCAGCTGGCCGAAGCGCTTGCCGCTGAAGGTATAGAGCTGGAACCTGAATGCTTCCTCATGGAAGAACCTATCCGCGAATTGGGCGTGTACAATATTGATGTGCACCTGCATCCGGAAGTCAATACTACACTGAAAGTCTGGGTAGTTAAAAAATAATGATCGATTCTGCGCAGCCAAAGGAATTCATTCCTTTACTCAGCGGCGACCGGCCTATGCCTCACAATACTGAGGCCGAGGTCGCCGTTTTGGGCTCGGTTCTGCTTGACCCCGGGGTGGCACTTGACGCCGCTACCAGCATGCTGAATTTTCAGGGCAGTTTTTATCATCCGGCGCATCAGACTATTTTTCAAACCATTATCGAACTGAATGCGAGACAGGCTCAGGGCTCCGTTGATATCGTTACCCTGAGCGATGCCCTCAATAGAAAAGGTGTACTTGAGGAGGCTGGCGGACAAGCTTATCTGTTGAAGCTCCTCAACAGTGTACCCTCAGCTGCCAATATCGAACATTATGTCGAGATTGTTCACCAGAATGCTGTTCTCAGGAGACTTATAAAAGCCAGTACGGAAATCGCCGATAAGTGCTATGAGCCACAACAGTCAGTTAAAGAACTGGTCGACGGTATCGAGTCAGAGATTCTGAGTATTACAAACCTCAAGAAGGCTGACAATCTGGTTCCGGTAAGCGAAATGATCTTGCCGGCTATCGAATATATTGAGAAGCTGCACCAGAAAGACCGGTCGATAATGGGGTTGCAGACTGGATTTGACGGCCTTGATCGTACGGTTATGGGCTTGCGCCCTGGTGAAATGTTTGTTTTAGCTGCCCGTCCGTCAATCGGGAAAACCGCCTTGGCGCTGAATATGGCTGAAAATATTGCTGTTAACAGCGATCCGGAACCGGTCGGCATATTTTCGCTGGAAATGAGTTGCAAGCAACTTGTATTGCGGCTGCTTTGCAGTTTGGCCAGGATCAATATAGGCGATATCCGGGACTGCGCTTTGTCGCAGGGACGCTGGCAGGAAATCACCCGCGCGGGCCAGCAGCTTAAGAATGCACCGATTTATATTGACGATGCCGTCGCTACTCTTGACGTAGCGGAGTTGCGGGCACGCGCTCGTCGTATGAAGCGCGAGCACGATATCTCAGTTATTTTTATTGATTATCTGCAGCTATTGAAACCCGTTGGCGGTAATCGTAATTCAACCCGGGAAAATGATGTTGCTCAGATTTCCGGCGGAATAAAAAGCTTGGCGAAAGAACTTGATATACCGATCGTTGTTCTCGCGCAGCTCAACCGGCAAGCAGAGCAGACCGGCCAGAAACCACGATTATCTCACCTGCGGGAATCCGGTGCCATTGAACAGGATGCCGATGTGGTCGCCTTACTTCACAGGGAACGTGAAGTCGAAGCGGGAAAACCGGACGGCAACAGCGGCCTTGAAGCCGAACTCATTATCGCCAAACACCGGAATGGACAGACCGGCATTGCTCCCCTGGTATTTATCCCCAACTATACACGTTTTGAAGACAGATCGCCGGTAGCTGATGAAGACGTACCCGTCGGGTAGAAAATGTCTGCGGTTAAAATAATTGCCTAGCGCCGCTAGCCCTCAAGCAAAACAGGAATACCAATGAAGCCAACCAGCATTGTCCGAAACAGTCTTTGTGCTCTTATCGTGTTGTCGGCAACTTTTGTCAGCAGCATTCGGGCAGCGGAGATTGCCGATGTCCAAGTCAAAAACCAAGCCGGTAATAATTACCCTATTCAAAATGTTTTGCCCCACATAAACAGTCAACCCGGAACAACTTTCCGCCAGGAGACCCTGACAAAAGATATCCAGCGACTTTATAAGACGGGTTTCTTCCGAGACATTGGTGCTGATGTCAAGCAAACGGCCGAAGGCAAGATTCGCCTGCATTTCATTGTCGAACCGGTACCTAGGTTCTTCTGAGAGATGTTATAAAGGTGGGTTCTTAGTTGGTGCAACCTTTGGATTTATTGGTTTGGATGTTCCAGGAGGTGAGTTAAATCCTTACATGTCAAAAAACCATAAGGAT
>JAWOEV010000169.1:0-3362 GCA_046482565.1 Lentisphaeria bacterium
CAACCCGAAGGGCCCGTGCTTCTTTCTAAGGCGGTATCTTTTTTCTTTTAAAGAATTGGATGAGGTCGAGACAAAGTGAACACAAATGCGGGTCGCTACCCCTTTCCGCGGAGGGGCTTTCCAGATAAGATTCATTAGCATCCAAATCGCAATCGCTATCGGGATCGAAATCGATTGCCGAGGAAAATAACGATAAAAGAAAAACCGGATCACGGGAGCGTGCGACGATAGCGACGGACGATTTCAGAACTCGTTATCCGTTCTCGCAGTGCCACGCCGTAGTCCGGCCAGTTTGACGGACGAAGGCTGGGTCGCCCGTTATCGTCAACCGGCATGGTCGCGGTATTTTATAATTGACAACGAGGATGACGAAGGCAGCGATAACGAAAAAAAGCTGGACCTTTAGCCCGGTCTTTGCACGAAGCAACAGTGTCGCAGTCAGATTTATCCGCCGAAAAGTCGAAATATTAGCAGTTTGTCCCGACGGATGGTTGCATGAAATAAAAAACCTTGACCGGCACAAAAATGTCAGTACCGATGAAAAATTCGTCGGTTTTGTAGTGCCACAAGAAATCCGGTCGTTGCGGCGCAACGACTTATAGCCCAAGTTGCGAAACTTGGGCTAAGCCCGACAAAATGCTAGCCTGAAAATCACAATTCCGGGCGTTCCGCCCAACGCCCGACATTATTCATAACCACAGGATCTCCATCATAGACATCGTGTAGCAGTTTGTGATATACAGCCTCTTCGTGACAACGGAGATTCGCCTCAGGGTGAGCTTTCTTGTAGTCTTCCGTTACTTCAGGTGGCAAAAAGCATTCAAGCCCTGAGGTCATCATATCTGCAGTACCGCTACCCTCATCAAACTGAAGTTTTTTGCGCCATACTATTTCCTCAGGCAAAAGGTCTTCACAGGCTTTCCGTAAAACCCATTTTTCAATCACCTCCCCATTCTTGTCGTTCTCAACCAACTTGAGCCCGGCGGGAATGGTTTGCGCCAGCTCAATCATCTCCGTGTCCAGAAACGGCACTCTGCCTTCAAGGGAATGCGCCATGGTCAAGCGGTCAACGCGCTGAAGGTTGACGTTGTGCATTGCCGCTATACTGCGGCGTAATTCTCGGTGCAGAGTCTCCTCACAATTAATGCCTTTGTAATAGGTATAACCCCCGAATAGTTCGTCCGCGCCTTCACCGGTCAGTATTACCTTGAGATGTTGCGCCGCCAGCCGAGATGTGAAGTAACACGGGATTGCGCTGCGCACTAAGTCGCGATCAAACGATTCCAAGTGAAATATTATGTCCGGCAGGTTTTCTTTTACTTCCTCTTTCGTAAAAATGTATTCGTGATGATTGGTTCCCAAGTAATCTGCCACAACTCGGGCGGCAGCCAAATCCTCACTGCCTTCGCACCCCACAGAAAAAGTGTGAAGGTCGTCAATATGCTGGTTCATAATCGCGGCGATCAGACTGCTGTCAAGACCACCGGAAAGAAAAGCTCCGACCGGAACGTCACTCATCAACCGCTTTTTAACCGACCTCTCCAAAGTCTCTCGTAGCAAACTGCAATGTTCCTCTACCGTACGCTCGACTAAAGGAATATCGGGAACATTATAAAAGCGATGGAACCCTGAATCACTGTGATACCAGGCACCGGGGGGGAATTCTTTGACATTTTCGGCCATGCCCGCCAAGACTTTCAATTCCGAGGCAATAACAATAGAATCGCCTTGCTCACCGAAATAAAGCGGCTTGATCCCTATTGCGTCCCGAGCAGCAAACATTTTGTCGCCGTCCGCGAGGACAAAAGCAAACATCCCGTCGAGATGCTTGACACACTGCGAACCATGATTTTCGTAAAGATGCAAAACCGATTCCGTATCGCTCCGAGTACGAAATGTATGGTGCTTTTCCAGCTCCGGTTTAAGGTATGGGAAATTATAGATCTCACCGTTGCCTGCTATGGCCTTTGTGCCGCGCTCATCGCAAATCGGCTGGTCACCTCCCTCCGGGTCCATGATCGAAAGGCGACGATGTCCGAGAACACCACCCCCATTCTGAAAAAGCCCCTCAGCATCGGGCCCCCGATGGATCAGCCGTTTCATCATTTCACGCGTCAAGCTAGGGTTATTACTATTCCAAACTCCTGCAATACCGCACATTGTTTGTTGGGTCTCCTTTGAATATTAAGACAGTGTAACCATCGCTTGCCGTTGAGTTAAACGCCATGCGAAAAAGCCTCACGCTCCGCCTAGGCGGAGTGGGGAGCGCCGCTGGTTCTTCTTAGACCATTGCACTGCAATGCACCACCCTATGAGGCAATGCCTTACAGCGCAAATACACGAGAGAGGCTGACGCCGCCCTAAAACCTGAAGGGTTTGTCCCCTCAGAAGGGCTCGTGCCTCTTTCGCGATCTGTCGCCTTTCGAACAAACTTTATACTTCGTTGACTGTCCGATTATAATTATTACAGTAAAAGCATAGCTCGGGCCATCTCTTTTTCTTTACTTATATTCAACTGATTATAAGCGTTTTACCATAATTAAACATGATTAATTGCAGGGGTATTACCGCTACGTTTTTGTATCATGCAAGACCTATAACACAAATTTGTTCCAAATTTCGGAACGCTATATGGACTGGGAGTAAGAGGGAGATGGATTCGAGGGGGGGCTTGTGCCAAAAAAAAGTGTCATACTTCTGTCCGACCTGGACTTTGCCACAGGCCGAAGTAGCAGCTTTGCCTACACTATGTTACCCTGCTCCCCGGCAAAGTGCAGGACTCGGCGAGTCCGCACCCAATGTCCGTTGTAAACGTTATTCACGTATGCGAACGGCTGAGGTTCGGCTGGGCGCGAACGATTGTGGTTCCGGGCTTTTGAAAGGTGAAACGGCAAGTTTCCAGAGCGGCGGGCCAAAGCCAGGCGCTACCGCGGCCGGCCGATACTTTTTTGCCGGCGGCTTCAATTCCCACTTCCCCTTCCAGCACAAGCATGAGCGAGACCATACCGTCAGCCTCATACTCTTGAACAAAACCTTCGTCATGGGTATAGAATTCAACTTGGAATTCCGGAACCGGCACTTTATAGCTCCGATCCCCCGGGGTTGCCGTCTCACCACGCATGATCTCCGGGCAACCGTCATTATAGGTCAGCATATCGACTAAGGTTTGCTGATCAATAAATTTGGATGTCAAGCCGGCTCTTACAACGTTATCCGAGCTGGCCATACACTCGACAATGGTTCCCTCCAGATAAGCGTGCGGCTCGTTGGGCCCCAAAAAGACGGCTTCCCCCTTCTTCAGGTGCAACAGATTAAGAAAATAAGCCGACAAAACACCGCGGTCTGCGGGGTGTTGTTTTATC
>JAWOEV010000211.1:0-3997 GCA_046482565.1 Lentisphaeria bacterium
CAGTAGCGCGGATCATCCGGGCACTCGTCAATCGGGACAAACGTGCGATGGGTGTCGCCGAACCCCACCGACAGAAAGAACGGTTCGTCCGGCGGGTTTTCCAGAAAATCGGCGACACTTTGTTGGCAGCTGTCCCGCCCGAGATCGACGTCGTAGCCGATGATCTCCCCCGGTTCTCTGCCATCATGGCCATGAGCGATATGTTGAATTCCGGCGAGAGCGGACTTGTATCCGGCTTTGCGCAGGGTATGGATCATATGCTGGGTGTAATCGTTCAGCGCGAAGCCGCGATGTGCCAGCCCGGTCATACCGTTTTCATGCGGGTAACTGCCGGTAAGTAGCGCCGCCCGGCTCGGGCTGCAGGTCGGATTGATACAGAAGTTCTTTCGAAACAGCACCCCCTCCTCGGCCAGTTTCTGCAGATTCGGGGTCGGAATGGCGTGCCCGTACGGCTGGATGTAGCGCCCGGTGTCATGCGAATGAAGGTAAAGGATATTCGGTTTTTTTGTCATTGCTTTTTATCCAGTTTTATTTTATGTCAACATTTGTTAACTTTTTTATTTTGTCAGCATCGTATCCGTCCTGCCTCCCTGCAGTGTCACTCCAGGCAGACTGGCCACAAAGGGAATCCTGATCAGGTCTTCTTCTCAAAAACCCATGAACTATTCAGGCTAGGCATTCTGTTATCCCCCCAGTTATCCCCCCATCACGTTGGTGTCGGGGGTATCGTAGGCGGCTTCAATATAGGGATGATTTTCGTCGTAAACCGTCAATGTTTTCGGGTCATCGACCCGGCCAACGGTGCGTTTGCCACTGCCTTCCACTCCCGTCACGTTGTCACCAAGTTCCCGGCGGGCGTTTTCTGCCTCGGCCATCAGCTCCTTCACGATGTCTGGGTGATCATCGACAATATTGTTTTCCTCGCCGATATCAGCATCCAGATCATACAGTTCGGGTTCAGAGGGCTCCCCTTCTTTAAATGCCTTTCCTTTGGATATATGCAGTTTCCACTTGCCTTTGCGCACAGCTTCGAGGTTGCCTATACGGTAATACCACAAACTGTCATGGGGTGATTCGGCACCCTCTTCCCCGAGAATCAGCGGCATAATATCTTTGCCGTCGATGATTCGGTCCTGCGGTTCCCAGGTGCCCGTAAGTCGCGCCAAAGTAGGCAGAAAATCCATGGACGTGACCAGTTCATCACAGACCTGCCCGGCCGGGACGTTGCCGGGCCAACGGACAATAAACGGAACTCTCTGGCCGCCTTCCCAGGTCGTGAACTTGGTGCCGCGGAGCGGCGCGTTGCTGCCGCCTTCGCCGCGCACTCGGGACCCGTTGTCGCTGGTGAAGATGACCATGGTGTTCTCATCCAGGCCTTGGCGGCGGAGTTCGTCAAAGATAACCTCGGCTACCCAGTCGATGCATTCAACGGCACCGCCATAGCCGCCGTTCTCCGCCTGGCGCAGGAAGCGCCGGGGCACAAACAGCGGTAAATGCACATACATGTGCGCCAAGTACAGGAAGAACGGATCGTCTTTGTTGTCACGAATGAAGCGGACACATTCTTCCGTGTATCGTTCGGTCAGACTGCGCTGGTCCGGCTGTTCCTGGATGACATCGTCGTCGCGCATCAGCGGCAATGGAATGGAGTGCTTCTCCGGCTTGCCCTGAATCCCCATGTCGTTGCTGTAGGGCAATCCGTAGTACTCATCGAACCCGTGATTGGTCGGCAGGAACTCAGGCTGATCGCCGCAATGCCATTTGCCGACAAGCTTGGTACGGTACCCCTGCTCTTTCAAGACATCAGCAATCGTTATTTCATCGGCATTCAGCCCGACCGGGTCACCGGGGAAAAGAACACCGTCAATGCCCACGCGCTGCGGATAAGAACCGGTCATCATGGCCGCCCGCGAGGCGGAACAGACCGGGGACATGACATGGTAGTCGGTAAAGCGCATCCCTTCCTCTGCCATCCGGTCCAGAGCGGGAGTCTTGTTGACAGGCGACCCGTAACAAGCCAGATCGCCGTAGCCGAGATCGTCGCAGTTGATGAGAATAATGTTTGGTTTGGTCATTGGGCCGGTCTCCTTAGTCCTTAGTCATTAGGCATTGGGCGCTAGGCACTAGCTCGCTTTTTGCACGAAGCAACAGTATTGCAGATTTGTTTTTTCTATGGCTTGTTGCTGTGGTAACCACCGCTTCAAGCCGGAAAAAAGCAAAGATGTGATGCTGTTACTTCGCCCTCCGGGTCAAAAATGACATTTTTATTCGTGCTTATTGGGTTCTTTCTATTCTGAGGTCTCGCCCCCATACCGTGCCCAGAATGCCTGCCCCATGGGGTGGGTCTGATCATCCCACTCATCCCGCAGGCGGAAAAGCTCTTTACGCATTTTTTCAAGGAGTTCAATACCATTGTTTTTACCGGCGATATTGTCAACCTCCCGGGGATCATTTTGCAGATCAAAGAGCTGCGTCTGCCGTTCCCGCTCAGGCACCGCGTACTCAATCAGTTTGTACTTACGGTTTTTAACGGCTCGCTGATGCTCGGTATAGGCAAAATAAAGGGTGTCCCGCAGCGAAGTGTCAGGCACCCGCATGCAGGGCATGAGATCTCTACCTTCCACGCTTTCCGGCACCTCTGTACCGGTAAGACCGCAAAGGGTGGGGAAGATGTCAAAGAGGTAGGCATAGGCATCGGTTTGCTGTCCTGCCGGGATTCCTGGGCCGGCAAAGATCAGCGGTACCCGCACACTGTGCTCATAACAGTTCTGCTTACCGAATAAGCCGTGCTGCCCCAAAGCCAGGCCGTTGTCACCGGCAAAAACAATAATCGTCTCATCCAGAATGCCTTTATCTTCCAGCGCCTGCATGACCCGGCCAAGCTCGTGATCCAGGTGCGAGATCATGGCGTAATAATCGGCAATATGCTCCCGGGTTTCTTCCGGTGACCGGGGAAATCCCGCCAGCTTTTCATCGCGGACATGAAGCGCACCGGTATCAAAGGGGTGCCCGCCCGAATAATTCGGCGGCAACTCGATTGCTTCGGGGTCGTACATTTTTTTGAACCGCTCCGGCATCACCCGGGGATCATGCGGTGCCAAAAAAGAGATATAAGCAAAGAACGGGGCTGCCCCGTCTTGTTGTTGAATGAAATTGATCCCGGCATCGCATACCATCTCGCTGGAATGCATCCCGGAGTTGATATGATCAGCCGGTAGATTGCTCACTTTTTTACTGTGAAAAGCGTCCACGCACATGGGGACTCTCTGATCATACTTTCCGGTCGGATCGTAGTTGTAAACGGGGACATTCCAGTGATCGGCCATACCACCTAACATGATTTCGGCCCCGTCCGTAAAACTGCGATTGAAGGACTCATGTCCATTGTGCCATTTACCGGTTCCGAATGTCCGATAGCCGTTGGCTTGCAACGCCTCACCGAGCGTCGTGTGCTCTTGGGGAATCGTCTGACCCTCCCGTTCAAGATGAAAAAGACTCCGGCCACTGTGCAGCATGGCCCGGCTGGGCATGCAGACCGCCCCGGAGGTGCCACAGGGAATATGAGCCTGCGTAAAAGCCGTCCCCCGAGCCGCCAATCTGTCGATAGTGGGGGTTTTGATCGCGGAGTTGCCCAGCGCGTGAATCGTGTCAAAGCGCTGGTCGTCGGTGAAAAAGAATACGATGTTCGGTTTTTTCATTTTGGTTTCCAATTCGACTTCGGATTATGGTTTGTTTGCAACATAAAGACCTTATCCGGCTTTCAGCTCCAAAAGGGCGAGGCAATTACTAATATATATTTGTTATTCAGTTTTCCAGAACTCGTCGCAGCGCGCAAGTCAAACGCCTGAATCGGGCTCGTTGTCGTAATCGTGGTCGTAGTCGAACCTGACGAAACCGATTACGACAACCGCTACGCTGACAACGACAACGATTGTATGGCGTTCAAGTTGCGGGGACTGTGAGCTTGAAACATTGAGTTCTGGTTTTCAGGCCGTAA
>JAWOEV010000212.1:0-4904 GCA_046482565.1 Lentisphaeria bacterium
CTCACTCTTGATTTTTGAAACAAGACGAGTAACTTTTTCTTCAGTTGCAGCGAGTGTAGCTCAATTGGTAGAGCACCACCTTGCCAAGGTGGATGTCGAGGGTTCGAATCCCTTCACTCGCTCCATTTCTCCCTTTTATTCTAGTACCCCGTCCGCATAGCTTTACCGACCCGCCACATTGCCAAGATTAAATAGGCAACAAAAGCGGTTAAAAATATGGTCCCGAAATCCGGTGATCTTATCCCTGCCAAAGTATATACCGTAGCAACCAGTACGGCCGGAAGTCCTGTATAAAGATAGAATGTAAACACACTACGGAAACCCCCGGCTACCAGCGGACTTTTCATCACCAGCGGAATAAATGAAAATATAGCCACATACAGAAGCACCTGAAACACTACCCAGACACCTTGGAACAACAGATACATCGGGACGAAGAACCACAGCATCTGTCTGGCGGTGTTTTTTAACTCGGTTCCACTAAGCGGCACTGACGGCGACATTCCCAACGCGGACGGTTCGAGATTGCCGAACAGCTTTCCTTCGGCAAAAAGCATTTTAACCCGAGCCTCTTGATGCTTTTGGATACGCCACCAGATGAAACTCTTTTCAGGACTTACCCATACCCCGCGCGTTGCAGTTCCCGGGGGATCCGCAGGATCAAATCCTTTTTCCGCGTTGGCTTTGAAATCAAGGCGCCATCCCCTGAAATAGTCCGTTGCCGGTAAATTGGCGGGCTTTTGCCATATTAATTTTCCGTCTGAAATCTCAAGCGCATCAACATTTTCCTCCAGCCAGTCACCCCAGGCAAATACACCGTCAGCCAGGCCGACAACCTGAGAGAGGCCGGAGAGTACGCCGCACACAAAACTGATGAGTACCATCCGCACCAATGCCCGACGCCAATTGGCCTGCAGAAGCAACAATAATTTATGGGGATAGAAGAAGAGGATCTGCAAAATTTGCCGTAGAGAAAAACTTACAGATCCCGATGCAGACGAGGAGTGTTTTTTTGATGTATCTTCGGGTATAACGTTCATGCACGTTCTTTCTTAAGCTGGCGGCGGGTAGCTTTTTTAAGTTGACGCAATTCCCCGGCTACTTCGGAATAGGCACTTTCACTCATACGGTCGACAAAAAGCACGCCGTCCAGGTGATCTATCTCATGCTGGATGCAACGCGCCAAAAGGTTTCCGCATTCCACCGTAATAGTCTCACCGGTTAAAAGCGCCGTTTTCAAAACTACAGAGGTTGATCTCTCAACGGGGCCGCATATTCCGGGAAGGCTGAGGCACCCTTCGTCTTCAGTCTCAACCACCGAAGAACTGGAAACTATTTCCGGATTTATTAAAACCAGCGGCATCCGCGCCGCCAGCAGGCGTTCACCGGGCGAAGCATCCGCCGATATTTCCTCGAGCGGTCCGGAAGTGGCCAGCGTAACCAAGCGGATATTTTCACCAACCTGAGGTGCTGCCAAACCGATACCGTCGTTACGGTACATCGACTCAATCATTTTTTCGGCAAACTCCCGTAATGCGGGGGTGATTTCAGTTACCGGAACGGACTTTCGAAGCAATAAGGGGTTGCCATAATAACAGACTCTAAGAGACTGGGTCAGGTTTATCAGTTCACTCATGGTGATAGACTCCGGTTCAGAAGACTGAACTCAATTGTTAACTTACTATTTCGGCAAATAATCAGAATGCATTCGATTGCCGGAGCAGTAGTACTTTTCATAGGCGATACTATATCATAACAAGTTCGATGCTTCTAATGCCGGCGCCTGATGCTTAACATAGTGCGGACTTGGAAACCGGGGAATCCCGCCTAACCCCAACATTGCATGAAAAATGAGATTATGCGAAATATGTATATGAATACCAAAGGCTTATACCGCTTGTTATAAAGTTACACTCTGTAACCAGTGCATAATCTCATTTTTCACCCGGAGGGCGAAGCAACAGCATCACATCCGCCTACGCTCGGGCAGCTTCGGCGGATAACTCTGACTGCAATACTGTTGCTTCGTGCAAAAAGCGGGCTAAATTTTTTTCTATGAAGGTTTTTGATATCCATACTCACATTTTCCCCGACAAAATTGCGGAACGGACAGTACAGTCGCTGGGCGAGGCCTCTGGTCTGACCCCCTCCTATAACGGCACGCGGGCGGGCCTGCAACAGGCGCTTCAGGAAGCCGGCCTCAGCGGTGCCCTCAATTGCCCTATTGCAACCAAGCCGGAGCAGGTGGATTCCATCACTGCCTGGGCAAGTCGGGAAAATCGCTGGCCGATACTTTCTCTGGGTAGCATCCATCCGGATTACGAGGATATTACAGGCTTTTTCGCCAACTTAATAAAAAGCGGACTGCCCGGCATCAAACTCCACCCGGAATACCAGCATTTCGAGCTTGATGATCCCCGCCTCGTGCCGATTTGGGAAGAATGTAATAAGCGCCGCCTGACTGTAATGCTGCATACCGGCGCAGATATTGCGTTTACACCGCCTTTTCATTCCGGACCTGAAGCGGTTGCCGCCCTAGTCGACAGATACCCTGATATAAAACTCATCGCCGCTCATTTCGGGGGCTGGGAAATGTGGGAAAAGGTTGAAAAATGGCTGCTCGGCAAAGGTGTTTATCTGGATACCAGTTTCACGCTCGGCCGCCTGTCAGACGCTGATTTTGTCAGGATGATCCGCGAGCATGGCACCGAACGCGTTCTCTACGGCACAGACGCTCCGTGGCGTAATCAGAAAGCGGACTTGGAACATTTTCTGCGATTACCGCTTTCCTCTACCGAAAAACAGCAGATTTTATGGGATAACGCACGGTGGCTGTTACCGCTTCCGATACACTGAGCCTCGAAATAAGCCCGAGCAGGGTGCGACACTTTTTCGCGGAGGGGCTTTTTACGCTTGCCTCTGCCGCTTTTTCCAGCGCCAGAAAAAATAAAGTCCCGCAATGAACAGCAACGTGTACAGTCCCCAGGGGGTACTACGGCCGCCGCCAGCGCTGTCACTCATGGGCGGCAGCTGGTTTTCCTCGGCCTCTGGAATAAACAAAGACTGGGCGGTTTCACCCCGATACTCAAAACTCTGCTCAATTCGCGACACTATGGGCATAATAACCTCGGCAGCGTCACTCTTACTGGCAGCCATTAGCTGATACAACACTACACTGTTTTGTCCGGCCGGCCGGATGAAATTCTCCACCACTGCCCGGCGTACCGTTTCCGCCTGACCTTGCGCCTGCCCGGAAGCGCACCCGCCCGAACTACCGCTATGGGTTATTTCAAACTCAAGCCGGTTAACATAGAAACCAGCCCTTTTCCGAGTAAGTTCAGCGTTCAGCATTTCCAAACCGCTTTCTTCGGCTTGCTCAGCCATCTGAGCCTGCTGTTTCTGAACGTATGAACGCAAGGCCGATTCGTCCTTGAATACAATTTTTTCAGGGGATTTGAGCAGGTATACAACCCCACTCTTTTGCTCGTTCTGCAACAGTAGCAGCAATCCCTGGGGCACTTTGCGCGGAACACATCCTCCCCCCACCTTGTCCTGAACTTCCCGCCCAGTCATAGCCTTCCAGCCATTTGTCGGCAACTGCATGGAAATCCACTTGTCGTCAGCTTCAAAAACCCGCCAGTCCGCCGTCGCCGCCTTTTCCACTTGCTGACCCGGAGCATTGCTTTCTTCTCCGGACGATGGTACCGTTTCTTCGTTTTCCGTTTGTGAATATGTGGAAATACATACGCCTGCCAAACCCAGAATAAAAACTCTTATGATCCTAGAATAATACACCATGATACCTTTCCTGATAACTTGTTGATTTACCGAGCCTAAATATCCGTCACAAGTGAAAGTATAGCCCTGAAAAAATTGTATTAAAGTCGTGGGCTCCGCCAATATTTCATAACGTAAATATGCCCAGAAACCGGGCACATTCACCTTACGCAGTAAATCGCGGTCCTAAATACATTTTTCGGGCCTGTTCGTCGTTTATCAAAAATTCGCTACTCCCCTCACAGAGGATTTTGCCGTCGCAGATCAAGTAGGCGCGCTCAACTATATCCAGAGTTTCGCGGACGCTGTGATCCGTTATCAGAACCCCCAGCCCTATGTCACGCAAATGCGCCACAATTTTCTGGACTTCATAGACATTAATGGGGTCAACGCCGCTGAACGGTTCGTCCAGCAGGATAAAGGAGGGCTTGGTGGCCAGCGCCCGCGTAATCTCTAGCCGGCGCCTCTCACCACCGCTCAGAGTCATCGCTTTCTGCTTAGCCAAATGCGTAAGCTGCAATTCGTTCAGTAAATCTTTCAGTCGGGCTTCCCGCTCCGCCTTAGTCAATTCCAGGGTTTCGAGTATGGCCATGATATTGTCGGCCACACTGAGCTTTCGGAAGATTGAGGGCTCTTGCGAGAGATATCCCATACCGAGCCGGGCCCGTTTGAACATAGGCAACCCCGAAACATCTTCGTTCATGAAAGTTATGGCCCCGGCATCGGCACGCTCCAAGCCTACTATCATATAGAAAGTTGTCGTCTTGCCCGCTCCGTTGGGACCGAGCAGGCCGACAATTTCACCGGGTTGTACCGTTAAACAAACAGCGGGAGGCAGCCACGATTGCGGTGGACAACGGCTACTACGAGACGCCCCGACGGACCAGTCTCGAGGAGCTCGCAGGAACGCTCGACATCTCGAAGTCCGCGCTCTCACAGCGGCTGAATGCCGTCGAGGCGAAGCTGACGACGGCCGTCTTCGATCCGTGACGTCAGCCCGACAGTAGTTCACTGGTTTTAATAGATCAACAGATAATAGGTTATTATTCACAAATATATGTGATTTTGGACTGATTACGCCGTGAACTTTTCACATTTCTAAATGGATGCTTATAAAGAACTTCATT
>JAWOEV010000029.1:0-8173 GCA_046482565.1 Lentisphaeria bacterium
TCCCGCTGCCTGACCGAGGCTTGAACGAATTCAGGCAAACGGACGCCGGAACGGCAGGTTTTAACCTGTCCGGAAAATGCGTTTTTTGACATCCGTACTCAAAAAACATGAGTTAGTTGCAAAAAATTGCGTTTTGACTGGAATTACGAAACATGATCGACAGAAAAAACCGCCAGAAAAGCCCCTCTCAGAGACCTTTTCGCATGGCGTCTAACTACAGGATATTTCAATCATGTCCGAGCATCACCGTTTTAAGATCAGAAGCCTGGAAAAACTGCATTCCGAGATCGACTCACTGGGACTTTCGATCCCGACCTCCGAGGATCTCGAGGTGCTGGGCGACAGCATTGATATTGCCGGGCATCCGACTCCCAATCGTTTTGTCGTTTTGCCCATGGAAGGTTTCGACGCGACGCCTGACGGCACCCCCGGCCCCTTGGCTTTCCGGCGTTACAAACGCTATGCGGCGGGGGGCAGCGGCCTAATCTGGTTTGAGGCGACCGCGGTAGTTTTTGAAGGCCGTTCCAACCCCGGACAATTCTGCATCCATAACAACAATGTTGAAACGTTTAAAAAACTGGTTGCCGAGACTCGACAGACCGCCCGCGAAAAGCACGGCACAGAGCCTGTTTTGGTATTACAGATCACGCACTCCGGGCGTTACAGCAAGCCCACCGGTACGCCTGAACCGCTGATTGCGCATCGCAGTCCGATCCTGGATCCCAAGCATAACCTGCCCGAACACTATCCGGTGATAACCGATGACTATCTGGACCAGTTGCAGAACCGCTTTGTTGAAGCTGCCAAGCTGGCGGCGGAAGCAGGCTTTGACGGCGTCGATGTGAAAAGCTGTCACCGTTACCTTTTCAGCGAACTGCTCGCTTCTTTTACACGGCAAGGCAAATACGGGGGCAGCTTCGAAAACCGGACCCGTATGCTACGGGAAACTCTCACGGCTATTAAGGAAGCTGTCCCAGAAGTATTCGTTACCACGCGAATGAACGCTTACGACGCTATCAGCTATCCCTACGGATTCGGGGTCAGCCGGGATGATTACAAGACCCCGGACCTGACCGAACCGCTTAAGCTGGTCGGCGAGTTGCAGAAGATCGGCATTCCGGTTTTAAATATTTCCATCGGCAATCCTTACTTCAACCCGCACTTCGGGCGTCCGTATGACTTTCCGATCAAGGGCATGCCCCCCCCGGAAGAATACCCGCTCGAAGGCATAAACCGCTTCATTAATATCACCGGCGAAATCCAAAACGCCTACCCTCAACTGCCGGTAATCGGCTCCGGTTACAGTTGGCTCCGCCATTTCATGCCCGAAGTAGGGGCTGGCATTATCAAAGAAGGCTCAGCCACCCTTATCGGCCAGGGACGGGGTGCCTTTGCTTACCCGGATTCGGTCCGAGACATACTTGAGAAGGGTGCCATGGACCCGGCCAAGTGCTGTGTCAGCTGCTCGGCCTGTACGCAGATAATGCGGGACGGCGGCAAAACCGGCTGTGTCGTTCGCGACAGCGATATCTACGGTCCGCAATACCGCTTGGCGCGCCGCTTTGCTCTGGATTATTTGATTCAAGAAGCGGAGCGCTGCCGGGACTGCGAAGAAGCGACCTGCAGCAAGGGATGCCCGGCCCACATCGATATTCCGGCCTTCATCAACGCTTTTGCCGACCAGGATTACGCAACCGCCTACCAAATTCTGAAGGACAATAATGTTCTGCCGGAAATGTGCGGTTCCGTGTGCCCGGCTGGCCAACAGTGCGAGGGCGAATGTTTAGAAGACATATTCTGCAAAAACCCGATCCCGATCCAAGACATTCAACTGGTAACCGCGCGAATCGCCCGGCTGAAAGGTTTAACCGGAGCCGACGTTCCGGAAAAAGCGACCGGTAGAAAGATCGCGGTAGTCGGTGGCGGCCCCGGGGGGGTGGCCTGCGCTGTAAAATGCCTTGAAAAAGGTCATCATGTTACCATATTTGAAAAAGGCGGAAAGCTCGGAGGCACACCGGATAATACCATTCCGGAAGAACGCTACAGAGACTCGGAAGCCGAAATCCGGGCTATCCTCAAACCCGCTTTCGAAAAGGATCGTGTAACCGTCAAAACCGGCGTCGCGTTCGGGACTGACTTCAATACCGATGACCTGGAAAAAGAATTTGATGCATCATTCCTCGCCATCGGCCTGACCGAATCGACTGAATTCGGCGATGCCGGCGGCGCTATGAGCGCTCTTGAATTTCTGGCCAAGACCAAGCGCGGTCTCTTAACAAATATACCGGACAAAGTCGCCATTCTGGGCGGTGGCAATACGGCTATGGACGCCGCCAGTGAAGCCAAACGACTGGGAGCCCGAGATGTCTATGTTGTTTACCGCCGCTCGTTCAATGAAATGCCGGCCTGGCCGCAGGAACGGAATGAATGTCTCAACCGCGGTGTTCATTTCCTCCTGCTCATGCAACCCACAGGTTATGAAACCAATGATAAGGGAGAACTCACCGGTATCGGGGTCGCCCGAACTGAACTGGGCGAACCCGACGAGTCCGGTCGACGGCGCCCGAAAGTCCTTGCGGACAGTGAAAGTATCCTGCACGCTGACTTGGCAATTGAGGCCATCGGCCAGACCGTATCCGAAGCCGTCAAACAAGCCATGCAAAACCTCCCGACCAACAAATCGGGACTCATCGAGCTTCAGCCCGATAGCCAATACACCGGCAAGAACGGTTTCTTTGCCGGCGGCGACATTGTCAACGGCGGCACTACCGCCGTCCAAGGCATTGTCGAAGGCATGCGGGCCGCTGAAGAAATTAATGAATACGTAAAATAAGCCCAAACAAGGAGTACCAGACCATGCAGAAAACAGCTCTTATTACCGGTGCCGGCCGGGGAATCGGTTTCGGCATTGCCCGGGCGCTCGCCGCCGAGGACACCGCAATTGCAATTCTGGACGTACTGCCGCAAACTGATGTTCAGGAAAACCTCGACCAGTTGAAGGCTACCGGCGTTCCGGTAATTTACGGCCAGGGTGACGTCACCAGCAGCGCGGATCGTATCGCGACTTTGGACAAGATCAAGGCCGAATTTGGCCATCTCAATATCCTCGTCAACAATGCCGGGGTAGCACCGAAAGAGCGCAAGGATATCCTCGAAGCAACCGAAGAAAGCTATGAACGGCTCATGACCATTAACCTGCAGGGGCCCTATTTCCTGACCCAGCTCGCGGCCAATCACATGGTCGAGCAGAAACAGGCTGATCCTGATTTCGCGGCGGCAATCATCAACATCTCTTCGATCTCCTCAACCGTCGCTTCCCCCAGCCGCGGCGAGTACTGTATATCAAAAGCTGGCGTCAGCATGGCCACCAAACTGTGGGCCGCAAGACTGGGGGAATTCAATATCCCGGCCTACGAAATCCGCCCCGGAATTATCCAGACCGATATGACGGCGGCCGTAAAAGGAAAATATGACAAACTGATTTCCGAAGGGCTCTGCCATCAAAAACACTGGGGGTTCCCCGAAGATATCGGGCGCGCCGCCGCCATGCTGGCCCGCGGCGACCTGGCCTACTCTACCGGCCAGGTTATTCTGATCGACGGGGGGATGACCGTACAAACTCTTTAGCCCCGACATTGCATGAAAAATGAGATTTTGCAGGATAAATATATGAACGCGAGTACGTTAAGTGTTTTTGTGTGTGGGTGCACTTTGTAACCAAGGCGCATAATCTCATTTTTTACCCGGCGGGCGAGCCGCCAGCACCACATCTGACTGCGAGCCTGCGACTTGCGTCCTGCTGTCCAGCAGGAAGCCGCATTTTGCCGTTCCCTCCGGTCACTGCCGATCCGCTAGATCGACCTCTGCCTTCGGCGGTGTCTCGCAGCCATCTGCGGAACTGGCGACTCGTGCAAAGTCCGGGTTAGATTCTGTAACACTGCTGTTTCGTTAGTGAACGAGAAAAAAGGAAACGACAAGATATGCGACAAGACGAACTTACTTTCAAAGTCGATGCGAACACTGAAATTACCCTGCCGGTGATAACCGTCAATACACTTATTATCGGGGCCGGAGCCGCAGCCCTTAAATGCGCCGACACTTTACATTATCAAGGCGTAAAAGATATCGCCATTGCCGTCGACAAACTCGGCAACGGTACGTCCAACAACTCCGGATCGGACAAACAGACTTACTACAAAATGAGCGTCTTCGGGGATGAACCCGACAGCCCCATGGAATTTGCCCGCACCCTGCACCAGGGGGGGATGATGCACGGCGACCTGGCTTACATCGAAGGCCTGGGTTCCGCTCCCGCGTTTTTCGACCTGTGTAAGCTCGGGGTTCCTTTCCCGCACAATGAGTACGGCGGTTATGTCGGGTACAAAACCGACCATGATCCGCGTCAGCGCGGAACTTCAGCCGGACCGAAAACCTCGATGTTCATGTTCGAAAAACTGCTTGAGCAGGTCCAGCATCATGAGATCCCGATCTTTGACAAGCATGAAGCAGTGAAGCTTCTCACTTCAACTGATCAGCAGGGCAAGCAGCGGGTCAGCGGCACCATATGCCTGAACAAGGCTGATTACTACCGGGATTCATTCGGCCTGACCGTATTCAACGCCGAAAACGTAGTCCTGGCAACCGGTGGCCCCGGCGAGATGTATAAAATAAGCGTCTGGCCGCATGGACAGCTCGGCAGCCACGGTCTGGCCTTGGAAATCGGCGCTATCGGCAATAACCTGACCGAATTGCAGTATGGGCTGGCCTCAACCAAATTCCGCTGGAACCTCTCCGGTACTTACCAACAGGTTATCCCCGATTACTACAGCACCGCCGAGGACGGGGTAAGCAATGAACGCCATTTCCTGCATGACTACTTTGAAGATATGGAAACGATGGCCACCAATATTTTCCTGAAGGGCTATCAATGGCCGTTCCATTCCGCGCGTTTGCAGGACAAAGGGTCATCCCTAGTCGATATTGCCGTACATAATGAAATCGCGGCCGGCCGTCGCGTTTTCATGGACTTCACCAAAAACCCGACTCCCGCGGAAGGGATGGAAGAATTCAATATCAAAGGTTTGCGCGATGAAGCCCGTACGTACCTCGAAAAGTCCGGGGCGTTGCACGAAACCCCGATTGAACGACTGAGGCACATGAATCCCGCCAGCATCGACCTCTATAATGAACAGGGAATCGACCTGAACGAACCCCTCGAGGTCGCCGTCTGTGCCCAGCATTGCAACGGCGGCCTGCGCGGCAACCCCTGGTGGGAAACCAATATCCCGCACCTGTTCGCCATCGGCGAGCTTAACGGTACTCACGGCGTCCGCCCCGGCGGCAGCGCCCTTAACAGCGGCCAGGTGGGAGCTGTCCGAGCCGCACAATATATAGCCAACGTTTATAAAGACGCTCCTGCCGATCCGCAGAATTTCTGCAAGGAAGTTGAAGCACAGGTGGCCAAGCAGTTCCGGGAATACCGCAACTGGCTGGAAGCTCCTTCTGAATCACCGGATATGAAAGATGTCCGGCCGGAGATCCAGGCACGAATGACCCGTAGCGGCGCCTTTATCCGCAGCCTTGATGATGTCAAACAGGCGATCCGGGAAGCCAAAAACTTGTATCAGCGGATCCGGAAAAACGGTATCTGCTGCCACGACCGGCGCGCCTTGGCTCGGGCCTCGGAAGACAAACTCATGGCCCTCACCAGCATTGCCTTTCTGGAAGCCATCAGGCACTATATCGAAAACGGCGGCGGCAGTCGCGGCGGCTACATGATTCTGGATGACAACGGTGACCTCACCGTCGACAGCAAACGCGGTAGTGAACTGCGGCATCTCTCCGAAAACATGGACAAACGTAATGAGATACTTGAGGTCCAGCAACTGCCGGACACCCCCGGAGAGTTTGCTATAGATGCCGTACCGCCGCGTCCCCTCCCCAAAGACGACAGCTGGTACGAAACCGCCTGGGCCGCCTGGAGCGAAGGCCGCGTATATACAGACGGCCAGTCGTAGTTAGACCGTCCGCGAAAAGGTATCGCATGGTGTAAACCGCCTTGGATTTACAGATTTACGAGAGATGCCAAAGGTCTTGATTTTTAGGCGTCTGGATACTATCTTTGCTGTTATGCTATAGCGAAAAGGTTATTTCAATCTTTTGAATACATAATCCAGAAAGGTAATTATCAATGGAAAAACTGGCGTGTTTTAAAGCTTACGACATTCGCGGCAAGGTTCCGGACGACCTGAACGAAGAAATGGCTTATAATCTGGGACGAGCTTATGCACTCGAAATTCGCCCCCAGGGGCCCGTTGCCGTAGGGCGTGATATCCGGATCAGCAGCAATGATATCGCCATGGCTCTTATCCGGGGGCTCAATGATGCCGGGGTTGATACGATAGATATTGGCCTGTGCGGCACGGAGGTGGTCTATCACGCCGCAGGTCGCGACGGCATGGGCGGCGGCATAATGGTTACCGCCAGCCACAACCCGATGGCTTATAACGGCATGAAGCTGGTTAAAGAAAATTCCATCCCGATCAGCGGAGATTCCGGACTCAATGACCTTGAACGCCGGGTCCGCGAAAAAGATATCGGCGACAAAGCGGTCGAACCCGGGCAGAACAAGAATGAGGATGTACTCGAAGGATATGTACAGAAACTGCTCTCCTTCATAGACGTAACCGCCCTGAAGCCAATGAAAATTGTGGTTAACGGCGGCAATGGTTGTGCAGGTCCCTTCTTGGATGCCGTTGCCCAACACCTGCCGTTCGATTTCATCCGCATAAACCATGAACCCGACGGCACATTCCCCAATGGCATTCCCAATCCGTTGCTCGATGAAAATCGACCGGTTACAGCCCATGCTGTACGCGAAAACAATGCCCAGCTCGGCATTGCCTGGGACGGAGATTTCGACCGCTGTTTCTTCTTCGACGAAACTGGAGATTTTGCCGACGGCTATTACATGGTCGGACTTTTCGCCAGTCACATACTCAAGTCATATCCCGGAGCCCCGATTATTCATGATCCGCGTATGACTTGGAATACGGTTGAGATGGTTAAAGCGGCGGGTGGCAAGCCCGTCCAGAGCAAGACGGGGCACGCCTTCGTTAAAGAACGGATGCGCAAGGAAAATGCCGTTTACGGTGGTGAGATGTCCGCCCACCACTACTTCAGGGACTTCACGTACTGCGATTCCGGCATGATCCCGTGGCTGATCCTTACCGAACTGATGAGTAATACCGGCAAAAAGTTATCAACACTGGTGGCTGAACGCAGAGCTAAATATCCGAGCAGCGGTGAAATCAATAGCCGCGTCGAAGATGCCGGAGAAGTGATTGAAGGAATCCGGCAAAACTACAAAAAAGCCGCGACAAAAGTTGAAAATATTGACGGCTTGTCCATGGAATTCGACTCTGCTTGGCGCTTCAACCTGCGTAGTTCTCAGACAGAACCCATCCTCCGACTTAATGTCGAAGCCGCTGGTGATGAGCAGTTGATGAAGGCTAAAACAGATGAAATTCTTCAGCTGATTCGCAGCTGAAAAGATTTCAGCTTATATTTATTCTCAGCCTGAATCGTGCCTGGATTTCCGAGAAAACGACGCGGATCTACTACTCGAGGAGATTTTAATATTATATGTTCTCTTCAGACATTGAAACTATTCTAAGCGAAGTTGAAGAAAACAATAAAAACGGTGCCGCAGAGCTCGCAGCTAAGGCCACTGAAGTATTGACCAGCCTGGATATTTCCGGCAAAAGCAAAGAGGCGGTACTTGAAGAAATATGCAGGCTGGGAAGCCGGCTTATTCATGCCCAGCCCAAGATGGCCCCCATAGTTTCGCTGGTTAACGGTTTGCTGTTGCAAGCCTCTGAAGCTCATGCCGATGGCTTGCCGGATAATTACATCAATCAATATTGCCGGCGCTTCCTTGATAACTTGCGTGCTGATGAAGAAAAACTCTACTGCAAAGCGGCCGGCGTTTTGCGCGATCATGACACTGTACTGACACACTCGGCCAGCAGTTCCGTCCGTAAAACCCTACTTGCTGCCCATAAAGCCGGTAAGGATGGTCTGTATGTTGAGAACTGGGTTAACCGTAAATAGAACAACTTAACCGGTCGGATGCAACCGGATTAAGTAGTTTATTGCGTATTCCGGCCACATC
>JAWOEV010000046.1:0-4198 GCA_046482565.1 Lentisphaeria bacterium
TGAACCCCTCACAATAATCGATTGCTATGGATCTCTCCAGTATACGGGCTTGCAAAATTAACAATAGCGTGCTTTATTTTCCGCATTCAAACAGCAACCGCTAAAAGATAGAGAAGAAAAATAGCCACCCCTTTATGGCCACGGACAAAAGAGTTCGATTACATCCCCTTGGGGTCGCCATTCCTCCTCCATTTTGGGTTTGTCACTTATTTAAGCACGCAGGATCGCCATGATAACCGATGAAGAATTGACAGAGCTTCGTACCGGCAATCTCAAGACCATGGTATCCCTGGACAAACGCGGACTCTTTATCGGGGGCCGCGAAAGTTTACTAGAGTACGCCGAACGTTTACAACGCTTGCGCGAAAACATTGCGGCAATGGAGTCTTCGCTTGCTGACACCGGCATTTATTCTGTTGACGACCTCACATTGAAAGCAGGCAGCCGTATTGATAAAACCCGATTTGAAGAAGCGCAAGCCGTTACGCGCCCCCACTACGCGTTCTCCATTAACTGGGTCCCCGGCTTTTACATAAATCCGCGAATGGGGTGGCTTTTCGGAGGATGTGCATTTTACTTTTTCCCGGACTTTTTTGCCGTTTTCATTCTGCGTCGGACTTTTGCCAAACGTAAACGCTGGCTGATCTATAATCGTACTGAATTACTCGCCCACGAACTCTGTCATGTCGCCCGTATCGCTCTTAAAAGCCAGATTTATGAAGAATATTTCGCCTACCAGATATCCAACAGCAGCTTCCGACGCGCCGTCGGCGGTACGTTTCGAGGGGCTGGTGACAGCCTCCTTTTGCTGGGCTCCACCTTTCTATTACTAGGGGCACAACTCAGTCACTTTCTCTTGTGGCCCGCCCTGCCCATCTGGCCTTTTTGGGGACTGGTCATCCTCGTGGTCGCTTTCATTTTCGGGCGCGGTAAACTTACGCAGCAGCGCATAATGCGGGCCCGCCGAAACCTGGAGCAAGCAGGTTACGAAGCAACCGATTCAATCCTTTTTCGTGCCACCGATGAAGAGATAGACCAGCTGGCGTCCTGCACCGCCGCCGATACGGTTAAGCCATTACTGAAAGAATGGCAGAAGCAATTTCCCCGCTGGCAGGTTATTATTGAACGCTTCGGTTAATAATGTTAATTACCAGTACAAGCAATCCCCGCGTTAAATCCCTGCGAAAACTCCGCAAAAGACGCGAACGAGATAAGAGCGGCAAGGTGCTGATTGAAGGTTACCGAGAACTTCTGCGGGCTTTGGATAACAATTATCCCATTGAAGAACTTTATATTTGCCCCGACCTTTTTATCGGCAAAAACGAACCGGCCCTCATTCAGCGCGTTGAAGAAAAGGGTGTACAAGTTATAACGTTGGCTCCGGATATTTTCCGTAAAACAGCTTACCGAGACCGCCCAGAGGGCTTACTGGCGGTTGGCCCGCAACAACACTTGGGACTGGATGACTTGCAACTGGGCAAAACTCCTCTGCTAATTGTCGTCGAGGCTATCGAAAAACCGGGAAATTTAGGAACTATCCTCCGTTCTGCCGATGCCACGGGGGTCGATGCTCTAATACTCTGCGATGCCTGCACCGACCTCTACAACCCCAACGTTGTTCGCGCCAGCACCGGCACCTTGTTCACGATCCCAGTTGCCGAAGCCGATTCAGAAAGCACGGCTGGCTGGTTGCACCGCCAAAATATCCGGACCTTAGCCGCCACCCCGCACAGCGACACACTGTACACAGACACAGACATGACAGGTGCTACCGCAATCATTGTGGGGACAGAACAATACGGCCTCTCCCCATTCTGGATGAACAATGCGCAAATCCCCGTCCGAATCCCCATGCTCGGGACAGCTGACTCCCTGAACGTGGCGAATGCAACCACCCTTCTCCTATACGAAGCCGTCCGCCAGCGCGGCGGCCCCGGCGCCAACAGAGAAAGCTAAGGCGGGCATGGGCACGATACCTTTCCGGGCAGGCTCAGGCGGTTGTTCTACGCTCGCGGATGAAATTGTCGGTGAATATCCCGGAGTCGCGTCTGGTCAATATGAGTATAGATCTGAGTAGTTGAGATATCGGCGTGTCCGAGCATTTCCTGAATAACCCGTAAGTCAGCTCCGCCAGCCAGAAGATGTGAGGCAAAAGAGTGTCTTAAAAGATGCGGGTAGACCGTTTTCTTTATACCTGCCTGCCTAGCCGCCGCAGTAACAATATTCCAAATCATAGCGCGACTCAGCGGATTGCCGTTAACAGTCAGAAAAACCCGTTCGGCATTTCCACTTTTGTCAAGCTCCCCGCGGGCTTTCTCCAAATATTTTCGCAGGGCTCTGCAACCGGGCTTGCCAACCGGCACAATCCGTTGCTTATCGCCCTTGCCAACCACACGAACGTAGTTGTTATCCAGGTATAAATCGTTCATTCGGATGCCGGCCAGTTCACTAACCCGCAACCCACTGGCATAGAGCAACTCAAGGATTGCCCGATTGCGACAATCCAGTTTGTCCCGCGTCCCATATACGGCAAGCAATTTCGATACTTCTTCCGCTGCTAAGAAATGGGGTAGCAATTTCCACAATCTCGGCCCTTCCATCACATCGGTAACATCATGCGGGATCAGGCGTTCCTGCAATAGATAGCGGAAGAAAATTTTTATAGCTACCAGCCGCCGGGCAATGGAGCTGGGCTCAAGCCCGGCTTGCTGTGAGTTTTCCAGAAAATCCAAGATCCGATGTCTATCAATTTCGCCGGGGTCATCCACCTCTTTATGATCATTCAGGAACTGGACAAACTGCTGCAAGTCATTGGCATAAGCCTTGACACTGTTCTCGGCCAGCCCGCGTTCAAGCGTAGCGTATCCGAAAAAGTCCTGCAATAAGTTTTTCAGATGATCCATATGCGATCCCCCCCCCGTTTTGATAAAAAACCCCGCCGCTGCTCTGACGCGACGGCGGGGTTTTAGATTTACGGGTTTTTAAGGAGGTACTTATCCCTGCCATTTGAAGCCGACTGCGGCAGCTGGCTCAAGGGCACGGAACGTGAAAGATTCGGTCAGATAAAGATCAACACGCTTAGTCGTTGACGCATGATATCCAATCGCCAAATCCTGCCCCAAGGTCAGTTCAAAATCACCACCGCGTTTGCTCACCAGCACACCACAGCTAACCGCCGGGCTCCAGTGAATTCCACCGCTGACCAGCCCTTCAATGCGCTTATTCAACGGATATCCACATTCGTCACCGGCCATAAGCATCTCATACGCCTGGGTGCCCAGGACTAGGGCATAAGGTCCACCAATCCCGGATTTTTCCACCGTTACAATCGCCTTTTCAACCGCAGCGGTTATTTTGCCGGCGTTTGTTTTATGCAAGGCTATTTCCTTATGTGGACTGACATCCAATATTCCCTGAACGCAGCCTTGGTCAAACCCCTGATAGAGAGCGGTCTCTTCGAAGATAGCCACTTTTCGTGCTGCATCGTCAACCGCATCCAGATCGACATCGGCACAGCCGCGCTCTAGGTTATCCATTTCCCAGATATTCAGACTGAAAGGGACACGGATTTCAGTAAGCGGCTGTACTTGTCGTACACCCCATTCGACACCTTCAACAGGGCTGGCTTTGCCGGTTTTTAACCGGCCCAGATTAACAGCGGCAAGTTCCATGCCTGAAGGCCCAGCCACGTCAACCACTCGGCGGCCGGAAAGATTTCCTTTCAGGACCTGCATTGCTTCACCGTCAATTTCCGCCCAAGCACCGTCAGTTAACGGGGCCAAGTCACGTTTTAAAAAATTCATTCTCTACTCCTTTCAATTTTATCGATTTCATTAAAGCCACAAATACAACTACTGAACTATCAGGAATTGGTGCCGACACCAAGTCCGGCAGCATCATTGGCAGAGTTTTCTCCCTCTGCTCCTTCACCTTCTTCTTCACCCGCTTCAGCCAGCTCTTCGAGCTCGGTTATTGGGGCGGATTTAAAAAGATAAATCCCCATGTGTTCATCAAACACCGGAAAATTACGGCGCAAGTACTCAAGTGCCATGCAGGCATGCTCGATCTCTTCATTACGGTTATGCTCGAGGATAGCTTTTAGTGCTTCATCTTCTGTAACATCTACTCGCTGATTATACCAATCAACCGCCTCCAGCTCTTCCTGCAGGCTTGCCAACGCCCGATGAATATCCTGCGC
>JAWOEV010000052.1:0-6659 GCA_046482565.1 Lentisphaeria bacterium
CTAACTGGTAAATCGCGAAAGGCAAAATTCTCGGCCTCAAAATTGATTTTACAGTTCCAAGTGTCCGGTGTCAGCCCGGAATTTTTAAACCTGAGGCTGATTTGGGGCAACTTTTCATTGAACGCTAAATCTTTTTCCAGTTTTGCCGTTTTTCGGGGAAGGGGGGGGAAGATGTCAAGTACCGTGCCGGGATCAAGCCGACCATTAATTTCACCGGAAAGCTGAGGGACAGTACGGTTTTCAACCTCTAAGTGACCGGTGAGTCGTTCACGGTCCTCTGCATTAAAGTTTAGATCCAGGTTATTTAAGGCGAGTCGTCCAGGGCTGCGGGATATCTGACCCTGGCCAGCTCTGAGAAGCGTCGAACGGTATATGATATTCTGCAGGCGGAATTGTCCGCTGAGTTGCCACTGGTGCGGTGGCAGGGGGGACGGATGGATTTGAACCCTGAACCACGGGGGTACCGGCAATCGGCATTCGGCCAGCCAGCGCGGCATGGGACGATCCAAGGCACCATATACCATCTGCGGTTCTGCATAGCCTGTTATTCGGCCAGCAATCAATGAAGAGGAAATATCAAAGCTGAGATTCCCGGCGAGAGAAGTTTTGAATCCGGCCAGAACTTTAAAGTTGCTGAGGTTGAATTGTCCTCTCTTAAGTGAGAACTGCCCCTTTATTTTGTGTACCGGTATGGTAGCAATTGTGGCGTCGGTAATTTGGCCTCTACCGTTGCAGGTGCTGTGCACCGGTGCGGCTAAATCTAAGTCGAATGAGGTTGTCAGAAATGATTCTTTGCTCGAAAGCATTTGCTGGTCAGCAAAAGTTCTTACAGCCGTAATCTCCTTATAATACCTTTCAGGCAGCCCGGCTAAAATCAAATCCCAGCTCAACGTTTTTCGGCTAACCGTTGCATTTGACAAGCGTTCTGTCGCCTGCCGCCAATTGCGGATGTTGCCATTTGCGCTTATGCTTGCTCCTAATACTTGCATATCTAAGTACGATATCGAAATATATCCTCTACGGAAAGAAGCCCCTGCATTCACCTGGTTAAAGATAAGAGGAGGCTTTCGGGCTTGGCCATCCCCGTGTACAGGGAAAAAAATCTTGGCGTTGGTTATTTTGAGTTTACGAGGAACTAGTTTACCGGTGAAAAGCGGTAAGATTCGGGGTTGCACAGAAACTTTACGGGCGACAAGCATTTTTGCGCTACCGCGCTCCGCATCCCAGATTGTCAGCCCCTCCATATTCAGTCCGGTTATGAGACCGCCGCGAATATTCCGGGCATCGATCGCCATCCCGCTGTCCTCAAGTTTTTCCTGCACAGCCTGCTGTACCATTCCCGGCAACCCGAAGACTTCGCAATAAAGATCTGCAAAAAGGATTATCGCGACCAGAATGATTATCAACAGCTTAATGACATTGACTGGTTTGTGTTTCATTGTTTTCCAGTACTTTGCAGAGGCGAGCTTGCAAACTTATATTAGCTTTACCAGATTGGCTGAATTCCCGCTATAGGACAACGTCTTTAAAATGAGGTTTTTATGCTGTTAAGCTACCGTTATAAAATCAGAAACGCAACCCCTTTAATACCGGTTTTGATTGCGTTGCTTAGTTTAACGGCGGGATGCATCCACCTTGAACAGAGTATAGAAGTTAAAAAAGACGGTGCGGTCGTCACGTCCCTGCATTATTCGCTGCCGAAAGAATACTTTGAGGCTTGCAAAATGGCCCGTAGCCAAGTGGATGAACTACAGGGGCTACCACCGGCATTAACCCCTTTCTGGCCTTGGAATCGGGTTGCGGTAGAAGAGTATATTGAACAAAGTGAGTCAACGTTGCTGGAATATAAGAAGTTGACTGAAGGAGGAAGGAAACACGTTTTCCTAATTTATAAGGGTAAACACAGTGACGCAGAGAATGCAGGTATACAGGACGTGGTGCCGGTGGACATCCATAAGGGATTGCAGAAGGGTTTTCGAGTGGTAAAGGTTCCGTTACAAGAAAACCTTACGGGAAGCACAGAATTGAGCACGCAGGAAGAGGAAAAACTGAAGGTTTTGAGCGCCGGGATGCGTCTTTCATTTTCGATCACCGTACCGGGAAAAATCATCTCTACCAGCGGCAATATCGAGAACAGCAATACCGCCACGTGGGAATTTGACCTGGAACGCAATCCAAGCTTGATTAAATCGCTACCGGAGATCAAACTGACTTACAGAGTTGCCGAAGACTGAGCAAACCGTTTTATCCCAACCCATCGAAGAATAGAAAAGGCTTAACTAGACCGTCCGCGAAAAGGTCTCGAACACGAGCATGGGTGCGATACCTTTTCGCATGGCGTCTAACTAATTCGGGAAAATGTTTTCTATATGTTTAATCGCTGGTTTCCATGGAAATACTTAATCAGGCGGGCAGCCCGCAAATACGGCTTCCTAGATCCTATCACTTTGATGGCTCGCTTGCGGCAATTCTCGCAACCGGCGGAGGTAAGCGAACCGGTGGAGTTAATTCGGGCAGGAGCGCTTTTCCACGCCCGCGGCCTGATCAATACGCGGGCCATCCAACATAATCTGGACTGGGTATGGCCTTACTGGATCGAGCAACAATTTGACCCAAAAAAATCATCTTTTATCCCCCGCGCTTTTTCCGTCACCCATATCAACCTCACCCACAGGAACTGGACCGCAGTCGGGTCTCCCGGTTGCGATGCCTTCCCGATCATTGACCCCCGGGGATTGGTAACACCGCTATGGGACGGTTGGTCAATAGACGCTTGGATACTTCCTGCTGAAGCCCCCCCGCTGATCCCCTCACGGGCTGCTGATGATCAAGTAAAGCAACGCTGTAATTTGCAGGACGGCGACCTCACAGTTACCACCCGCATAGAGAATGGCCGCTGTACACTTAATTCTGAGTGTTGGGTGGCTATGGAAGGTGATTCCCCTGTGTGTCATATCCGTTACAAGGCCGGGGCCGACAGCAACGCAAAGCTGGTTCTCACCGTGCGACCGTGTAACCCTGAAGGCATCAGCCTAGTGCATTCTATTAAATTACTGAAGGATCAGCGGCAATGGCGTATCGAAGGCAAGCATACCGTCGAACTAAGCGCAGCACCTGAAAAACACTTTGTCTCAGCTTATAAAGATGGTGATGTATTCATGCGTCTTAAACATAAACACGAATCCGCGGCAGAGCCTAAGATAAAATGCAACGTCGGACTGGCGACCGCGGCCGCCCTCTATGAAATTGATCCCGACTCTGAACGAGAAGTTGAGCTGAAAATGAATTTAGCCAGCGATCCACAAATAAATGTAAAGCGGAAGATCCCAACGAGTAACATCTGGGACACAGCGCTTGAGAGCATGGCGCATCTGTCGGTCCCGGACCAAAGAATCGAAGATCTCTACAATAATGCAGTTCACACCCTAGTTTTAATGAGTCCGGACTGGGCGTATCCCGGCCCGTATACCTACAAACGTTTCTGGTATCGCGACGCCGCTATGATGATCCAGGGGTTACTTGATGCCGGTTTAGACGACCGGGCCCGGCAGGTTATCGATAAATTCCCGGAAAAACAAACTCTCAGCGGCTTCTTTCATTCGCAGGAAGGGGAATGGGATGCGAATGGTGAAGTATTGTGGGTCGCGGCCCGCTATTGCCGTTTGACCCGAACAGAACCCGATAAACGCTGGCTAAAAATGCTCCGGCTCGGAGGCGACTGGATAAACGGCAAAATTTTAACGAAAGCCGAAGGTAAACTGCACCAAGGCCTGTTGCCGGCCGGATTCAGTGCCGAACATTTCGGTAATATCGATTATTATTACTGGGACGACTTCTGGGCTGCCGCTGGCCTTATGAACGCCGCCGATCTGGTTGAGGCTGACTGCCCGGAGCGGGCCGTAAAGTGGCGGAAAACCGCAGAAAACCTCATGACAGCAATCTGGGAAAGCCTGCAGAAATCAGCTCATATCCGCGACGTTGATGCCTTCCCGGCGTCACCCTATCGGCGCATGGACGCCGGCGCAATCGGTTCACTGGCAGCCGGTTATCCCCTACGTCTGGTAGACAGAGATTGCCCGCAGTTATTAAATACTGTTGAATATCTTCTCAACAACTCATTTGTAAACGGAGCGTTCTATCAGAACATGGTACATTCAGGGCTTAACATTTACTTGAGTCTGCATGTCGCGCAGGTATTGCTGAGAAACGAGGATTGGCGTTTTTACGATATCGTCAAAACGGTTCGCGATCTGGCTTCCCCCACCGGCAACTGGCCGGAAGCAATACATCCTTTAACCGGGGGGGGATGCATGGGAGACGGGCAACACGCGTGGGCCGCCGGCGAATGGGTCACAATGCTGCGCAATATGTTTCTCAGGGAAGAGGATAACCGGCTTATCCTTGCTTCCGGCATTCCAGATGAATGGCTGTGCGATGTCACTAAACCAATCAGCTTCGGCCCCACCCTGACACCGCATGGCAAAATAACCGTCACGATAAAAGCACAAGAAGGGGGCGGGGCCGCAGTGGAGTGGGAAGGCGAATGGTTTAATAAGGAGCCGGAGATAGAAGTACGCAACGTCGAAGCTTCCGGCGGCTATTCTTAAAAAGAACCTCGATTCAGAAAGAAATCAGCCCGTGGCTTGCATAAGCAAATTTTCTCAGTAGTTTAATTTAAATAAACCGGCTATCATAAAAAGAAAAGGATTTTATTATGCGTAAAATTATCACTATTTTGTTAAGTTTCGCAATGATTGGTACAGGCCTCGTTCTCTCAGGTTGCCGCACACCTCGTTTAGGTGAAGGATATCGGGATGGTGTTCCGGAGGCTCAGCTCCGAGCGTCCGGCGGGGACATGCAGGTGGCATGGGGAGATTCTGCAGAAGGCTGGCAGGGCATGGAATCATCCATGGTATCCGATGCTGCAATGAAGGCTGCCGGTAATGAAAAACGCTGGGAAGGCGTGGCAGTTTATTTTGCTTATGATCGAGCGACGATCGGCGCAAGTGAACGTTCTAAAGTAGAAACGCTGGCCGATTTTTTGACGGCCACTCCATCTTATTACGTAATCATTGAAGGCCATTGTGATGAGCGCGGTAGCGACGAATACAATCGGGCTCTCGGCGAACGCCGGGCCTTGGCTGTAAAAGAATATCTTCTGTCACTGGGCATCGCCGACTCACGAATACAAACCCTGAGCTACGGTGAGGAACGACCAGCAATCCCGGATGCTGTCAATGCACAACAACACGCTCAAAACCGGCGTTGCGAATTCATTATCGGACGAGAATAAAGCCTTGCGCCCTCAGGTAACTACCCCTAAAGATAAATTAGTCGAGGTTTGCGCTGCCGTTATCAGGCGCGACAATAAGTACCTTATGGCACAGCGCCCCGCCGACAAGCATTTGGGTGGCAAATGGGAATTCCCGGGTGGCAAAATCCACAATGGGGAAACATTAACCCAGTGTATTGCTCGTGAAATACGTGAGGAGTTATGCCTCTCCATAACCTCTCCCAAATACCTCGCCACCACCGAGTACGCATATCCTGAAAAAACCGTGCGCTTACATTTTATTCAGTGTGCAATAGCTGGCGACGCTGTTTATAAAGTACGTGAACACCAAGAAGTCGCTTGGTTTACCGTCGGTGAAATACAGAACTTAGATTTGCCGGCGGCTGACCGTCCGTTTGTTGAACAACTGGCTGGCTTGGGACAAGCCCCGGCGACGACCCCCCACAAGAACTATTCCGAGGACGCTGAAACTGCATAGCGCTGTGTTCTTGTCGCGCGGTAACTGCACTCCAACCGGACGGGGCCGGACAACCCGCAAACACTTCAGAGGGGCGGCGGCGCTACGGCGTCCAATTGCAGAAATTCCGCAGCATTTGCAAGCCTGGCCTGCCGCTTTTTTCGGGATGGAATTGGAAGGCCGCCAGATTCTTTTCCGCCACGCCACAGGCGTATTCAATACCATAAGTTGTTGTAGCGCATACAATCTTCGGCTCGGGTTCGGGATAATAAGAGTGGACAAAATAGAATTCACTGCCTTCCGGCACGTCTTCCCAGAGAGGGTGCGAATAACTGAATTCGACTTGATTCCAACCCATCTGGGGAATTTTCAGGGGGCGTCCGGTTTGTTCGTCTCTAAGTTCTGATCTAAAACGGACAACGTTACCGGCCAAAACCCCCAGACAATCCACATTATTCTCGTCGCTGCGTTCAAACAACAGTTGGTACCCGACACAGATTCCCATAAACGGTGTACCGCTGTTAATCACTTCATGCAAAACCTTTTTCAATCCCAATTCATTCAGGCATCGCATAGCCTCACCGGCAGCCCCGACCCCGGGAAAAATAACTCTTTCGGCGGCCCGTATTTTTGCCGGCTCGTCGGTAATTTCAGATTCGACTCCGATATAATCAAGAGCCCGTTTTACGCTCGCTAAATTGCCGGCTCGATAATCAACAATTGCTATCATAAAAGCCTTCTTTCTTCCTCGTTTTTATGCCGGACGCAGGATTGTCAGGGCATCACGCTGCAAACTGAAATCCAAGGGTAGTTCCCCCAGGTAGTCCCCGTCCACTTCAACATGAACAAGGCCTGCGGACTTGGCGCTAAACTTGTTTACAGAAACTGTCGTAACCTTTTTGAAAGTGG
>JAWOEV010000063.1:0-12204 GCA_046482565.1 Lentisphaeria bacterium
AATCTTGATGAGCGTTTGGTAGGATTTGTCAGCTTGATAATTGATTGCGATGAATTGGTTCGGATATTCAACAGAAGCATTGAGACCACAAGGGAAAATGGGAAAAACGGCCGAAGGGATTGAGGGAGTAATATTGAACCATTCAGAATTCAGAATTCAAAATTTTACAGAAAACCGTGAAGAACCAAAAATTTTGTTTTAGCCCGAATTTCTGCGAAATTCGGGCTAGGAAACAAGAAACTTAGCTTTATTCCCTTAAGTATACACTTTGTACCCAAAAGCAGAATCTGATTTGTCACCCGAAGGGCGAAACAACAGCATCACATCTTTGATTTTTCGGGCAATAACCGGGTTAGGTAAGTCTATTCAATCGGCATTATACGAACAGCGAAATCACGCCGGAAGGGGGGGATCGCCACGTCAAACTTGTCATTACGCCGGTACGCAGTAAGCAAGCGAGTTTCCGAAGGAGTGATGGCGTCGCAGTCCCATATTTCTAGGCGGTAACGCCCGGGCTCCAAACCACTAACCGTGATTGACAAATCTTTGATTATACCGGCCTTAGTATTTTCCCGGCGGGAATAGTAATACCTTTGGTCAAATCCCCAGAGTAACACCATTTCGTCGTCATTAATCACGTTCAGGTTAATCCCGTTTTCCGGCAGAGTTCTTTGGCTAATCTTCATTCCCCTCCGGTCTACGCCACGCGTGAAAGCATCGAGTGCACGGTATTCATAATACCAATTCTGTTCATCGACCAACCCGAACCACCATAACATGGGGGTGACGGCATGGCCCGAAAAAAAACCTTTCCACAGCCCCAGATGGAGCTGTTTATGCAGGACGCCGATTGGTGCCCCGGAAGAAGGACCGCCGAATTCAGTGATAATGACCGGTTTTTTCAGGCGCACACCGTATTGCACCGTTTCATCGAAAAGTTCAACCATGTGCGAAGTATTCCCGGTGTAAGCATCGGCAGTAAGAATACCAAGCGATTTCAAACGGGCAATATTGTCATCAATCTGCTTGTAATTCCCACTCCAGTGCGTGGTTATCAGATGATTATACGGATCAATGCGCTTGATATATTTGGCCATTTCATCATGCCACTTTTTCATGAAAGGTTTACGGTGACTTTGCTTGGATGACCCAGTCAAGTTAATTTCTGAAAAAAGCTTCCAGCAAAGCACGTTCGGTGAATAACCCCAGCGGGCCACGATATAATCAGCCGTATTTTTAAACGCCTGCCGAGCCCGCTCACCGGTAAAATAATGATCGGCTTTACTCAGCCATCCCCCGTTCTTTTTATTATATGGGTTCCGCGCCCATTCCCGATCACAGAATGTACTGAATTTACCGTGATTGTTGAGTACCATAATAAGATAAATACCGTTATCTTCAGCCAACCGCAACAGTTCATCGAGCACCCAGGCCCGGTATTGGTTATAATATCCCACCCCATGAAAGCCGGGAGCATCATTTATCCATTCCAATGCCAGCCACCAGGAAGACATCCAGACCTCAACGGTATTGACGCCAGCGGCCGCAAGCTTGGGAAACATGCGGCGGTAAACCCCAATGCCCTCATCCTGCCACTGGGAAAACGGTGCCAGCTTTATATAGCGCGTATCGGTAGGGGTTCGAATATTAAGCCCAATGCCACGAAAAGCTTTGCCGGAATCAAATTCCAGATATCGATTACGGCCGTTTGACCTCCTGACAAAGCCGTCATATCCATCGGCGGCCGCCAGGACTTCAAACTCTATGGCGGGGATATCCAGTCTTTCCCCGGCTCCCTTAACGGAAATTTGCAGTGTGTGCCGACCTTTAACCCGCGGTGTATAGCGGATACGGAAGTGCGGCTTCCCGTATGGAATAAGCCGATCTTTTACGCCGCCCGGTTCCGTTACAAAACCTTCATAATAAAAACCTTTAACCCGCTCCATCTCGCCGTCTGGGCGCTCCACGCTTCCGATAACTTTTAGATCTGAACCATTGAATGGATTTTCGTAATAGGCATTCAAGCTTAGCCTTATTTCGCACATTTTACCTACTTGCGGGCGCTCCGTATTCAACCTGACGTCTTTTACTTCAAGTTTACTTTTTGACTCGATTCGACCGGTTAGCCGCAGTTCTTTAAGGCGAACTCTGCCGGACCATTTAACTGACTTGTCTTTTTCATTAACGAACCGAAAACCGAAACGCCTTACTTGGCTGGGAGTAAGCGTATGCCAAGGCCGTTTATGCGGTTTCGGCATCCAGGCATCTTCTGCCTGGCCTCCGAATAGGGGTAATTCAAAATGAACAGTAGAACCGGAGGACGGTGCAGGTATGCGATGGCGGATTTGTCGCCAGAGATTATTCCAATCTTTAGTGAAAAAATAAACGTACATGCCGTCCGGAAAATCAGCGGGCAGTTCCAAACTCACTTGCAGCGAGCGCCATCCCTGCCAGGAATTTTTCGGGACTGAACAGACAAATTCCCGGCGGGTCGGAAATTGCACCGAAAACCCTTGCCCCCCATGATTCTCCACCTTCTGCCCTTTGTCCTCGGATCCTGCGGATCTACTGAACCAATCAGGGGTAAAAGATCTATTCTCAGCGGGCTGGCCGGACGATATGAGAGAGGATAGCATTAATGCCGCTATTGCAAGCGGTAAAAGCAAAACGCCCCCGGACTTCCTTAAGCAGGAACTTTTTTTATGCAAATTAGTCATATTCCAAGTCTTCCGTTAAAACGGTTTCTTTCTTTGCAATCACATAATATCATTGTATGATAATAGACGGCTGTAGCGTGCAATATATAAGGTTTTTTTCACTCGGCTTATAGGTAGACACGGACAATGAATATACGTTGCAAAAGACTGACTCGCAATTTGACTGTGTCTCCCCCTGTTGCCAATCATCGTTTTACCCTGATAGAGCTTCTGGTGGTCATTGCCATAATTGCTGTTTTGGCCGGTCTCCTGCTGCCCGCCCTCCAACTGGCCCGGGACAAAGCACAGCTTACTGCATGCACCAGCAATCTCAAACAAATGTCGACGGGCTGGCTCGTGTATATGGGTGACTTCAACAACAAAATGTCACCGTGGATTTCCACGCTTTATCCGGATTATATTGAAAGCAAGGGGGTTTACCACTGCCCTTCGGATCAGTTCAACAAATCCGCTGGCCATAGTCCAAGCGAGTGGCTGGCCAGGGCGGACGGCAAATTCAGCGAAGCATATGACCGCCAGGGTGCGGATTACGAGCACATACAGCGAAATAGCGAGGTGGAACAAATCAGCTATTTCTATGAGTGCAGTGACGTCGTATGCTCCTGGAGCTTTCCGGGAGTAGCATCAGATGCTACCTGGGGTGAAGTCAAAAAAGTCCAATTAAAGGATTATAACGCTGTGGAATTCCCGGTTATCCGCTGTTCCTGGCATGTCAAAAATGTTGACGAAGTCTGGCCGGACACGGAATTCAGCTCAAATAACATTCCGTTTTTAAATGTTGCCTATGCCGGAAACGTATTCCGCAGTCCTCCCGAATGGGAAGAAGGTTCACTGTAATAAGCCTTTTACCGAAAAGTTTTTTTGGCTACGTTCCGACAAAACCTTATCCCATTTTTAATTTAAACTATAAAATATAAAAACTACTGGACTTTAGCCTCGGTGAACTTTGGCTTCTCAGGGGTATAAAAAAAATGGAATTCGAACAGGAGTTTTCTCGTATGCTCAAGCTTTACCGCTTTTTTTCTTTGACTTTGGCTTTGACATTGGCGGTATCATGCCAATCTCTGCAATCTCAGGACACTCCGAAAGATGAAGGTGATGACACCGGGGGGGAAACTGTGGCCCGAGAGAACGGAGAAACGGCAGATGAAGCACTGCCGCAGTCCGAGGACACGCCAACCACCTCCACTGCTTCCGAGCCGGTCGACACGACGGCTGCCAGCCCAAAAGCGAAAACGGAAAATGGTCTGCCGCCGGGTTATACTCTGGACGAACTTAAACGGACTATCCGGAAACTTGAAAACTCCCGCGCCGAAACAAATAAATTTGAAGAAGATATCGAAAAGTCCAAACACGAGGCGCTTAATGAAGTGACCGAAAACCTTCTTCTCCCCAAGAATTACGGTCGTACAGTCCGTATCTCGCCTAAGCATGAACCATTGGCACTGCCGCCGGGACCGATGGAAAAACTGGTTGAGAAAAAGGTTAGTATGCAACTTACCGAGGCCGGAGTACAGGATATGGTAATGGCTCTCAGTAATATCGATGGGCTCAATATCATAGCCGACCAAGCCTTGCAGGCTGACCGCAAGCTGACGGTCAGCGTCCAGGATGTACCCTTGAAAGATTTATTGAGCTATGTCTCACGCAATATGGGGCTGGAATTTCACGTTGGGCGTAACGTCATCTGGGTCACACAAAGCACAGCACCAGGCGCAGGCGGCCCTGATTTAGAGACCCGGATTTTTAAGTTGCGCAAAGGCTTTATCCCGAACCAGCAGAGCGGCGGCAGCCCCGGCGGCGGTGACAGCGGCGCTGGCGACTTCAGCGGTGCGGCAGCCTTGGGAGGTGAAGGTTCGGAAGACACAGAACTATACGACGCCCTTGAGGCACTGCTCGTCAACAGCCCGGAGAAGGCCGTTTTGCGGGTCTTTAAGAACCGCAATATTCTGCTCGTCCGCAACACACCGGAAAACATTCGACTGATCGAGGAAGCTATCAAAAAGTTTGACATCATACCGCTACAGGTCCTAATACAGGCGCGATTCTTGACTATTTCCCAGAGTGACTTGAATGCGCTGGGCGTGAGCATTGAGGCATCCAATAATGAGGGAGTTTCTTCTGTAATTGATAAAATCACCGGTAGCACCAGCTTTCCCCCACTCAGCGAAAGCTCGTCACCGACTCTTGATTTGGCTATAAGTGGTATCATCAGCGATCACAGTTACGATCTAATTTTGACCGCTCTTCACAAATTGACTGATGCCGAAACCCTGAGTGCCCCGCGCCTGACGGTTATGAACAACCAAACAGCCCGCATCCGTCGCGGCACAAATTTCTATTACTGGGAAGAGTGGGAGCTGGTTTCTGATACCATCCTGACCAATGACGGGGCGTCCGCCGAAGATACCGGGCGCAGTTCCGTACAGCCCGTCGGTGCTCCTCAGGAAATCGAGGAGGGAATAACCCTAGACGTACATGTCAATGTGGGCAATGACTCTGACACGGTTTTACTGGCACTTGCCCCGACCATCAAAAAAGTAGAATCCTTCAATACCTTTGATGCCACCGGCAATGTAACCCGTAACGCGCGCCAGGATGAGAAAGAGGATGACAAAAACCAGACGGCAACTACCGACCCGGTGGGCTATGTACTGCCCGAGATCAGCGAAAGCTCGGTAATAACCAAGGTCGCAATTGAAAGCGGCGAAACGGTTGTCCTGGGAGGTATTCTGGAAACGCGGATTCAGGAAGAAGTACATAAAGTACCGGTATTAGGCGATATCCCGTATATCGGTGCCCTCTTCCGCCGAACCCTGGTAAGCCGCGACCCCCGCCATCTTCTCATTTTCGTCACCGCCCGTATAGTTAACCCCTCGGGAGAATATATAGAGGTAAGCCAAAACGCGGGACAGGATTCGGCAGAATAATGAGTAGATTAGGAAAAAAATATGCCCTTGGCCTCGATATCGGCCAGGCAGCCGTTAAGGCCGTATTGGTAAGCCGCAAGGGACGTACAGTCACACTCGAGGACAGCCGTATCCTGGATTTACGGGCGGAGGGCATGATTGATGAAGCGGAACTCTACCGTGAATTACGCCCCTGGCTGGAAAAACAGGGCTGGCATCACTACGAAGTCACCGCCAATATCCCGCAATACGTCGCCACCACCCAGGTAACGGACTTCCCCCCCGGACACGGCAAAAACCTGGACGAGATGGTAAATTTTGAAACGCAGCAGCTCGCCGGCCTGTCCGAAGAAGCATTCCTGCATGATTACCACCCCATCGCCCCGAAATTCGGACGCCATAACCCCGTACTTATCGGCATCTGCCGGGAATCAGTAATCGAAGAAAGAGCGGACAGTCTGCAGGACACCGGTATAACTATTTCTGACTTCACAATCTCAGGCACCGCTTTGACGGCGGCTTACTTTCACCTATACCCGAAGGCAACTGAAACAGATACTCCACAGCTTCTGCTGGATATCGGCGCCGAAAACACTACTGCCGCCATAGTGGCCGGCGGCAACCTGCTCTACTCTGCCTCGCTTATGTGCGGTACGGACCGCTACGAAAGGCTCGTGGCGCAACAACTCGGGATTACCGCGGAACAAGCGGCAGAGACCCGGTACCGGCACCCACTTAATCCGGTCGATAAAGACTCGCCGACCACAGCGGCGGCACATATTTTTAAAAGCGAAATCTTGAATACAGTTGAACAATGGAGAGCTGATGAAAAGCCGGAAATCGGACGCATCCAGTTTTCCAAGGCTTGCATATGCGGAGGCGGCGCATCAATCAAGGGGCTTGACAAGTATCTGGGGTCCCTCATCGACTGCCCGACCGAGATAATCGGCGTCAAAAATCCCCAACACGATCAACTCGACCCGCAACTGGTAATTGCCTACGGACTTGCGCTTCAGGGGATGGACGCGTCACCTATACCGATTTCTTTGGCTCCACCCGCCATAAAACGCCGCGTACATCACCTCCGGCGCTTTCCGTACCTTGCCGCTGCAATAATCCTATTCGCGGCTTTTACCACCCTTATGGGAGGGCGCCACTATCTGGACCTGCAAAAGCGTGAGACTGAACTGAATATTTTAGAGAAAAAACTGGCGCGCAGTGATAAGATCATTCCTAAACTCGAAGAGATTAATTACAAAACAACCTTGTTTGAGCGTATCCTGGCACCCTACGCAGAAAAATGCAACCATGCCAGTCAACTGCGCAGAACGATTAATCAATTAGGCAAAGCCCGCCGCCAGGTCAAAAGTACAAAGAAGACTGGCGGGCGTCGGCACATAATGGACAGCTGGGTTATTTACCTGGCTGATGAAAATACCTTCCATGCCGGAAAAAAAGACTATCCTGCAAATTCGAATAATGAATCCGCATCGGAAGCAAGAACGGGAATGACCCTGACCATGGCAGCCGCCAGCGAAAACGACGAAAAGCCTAGCGGCGATGCCACCTCCCGAACCATTGACTTGACCGTCAATGATATCGCCCCTTGGAAGAGTTTCGTCGCGGCAATTTACGCCGCACAACCGCCGGACCATCCCCTCGGCAAAGTAAGAGCGCTGACTGACGCTCTCAGCGCCTCAAAAGTTTTTCAGAATTCGATTGACGATCGGGTGGATATATTCCAAGACAAAGACACACGGGGACGAGAAGATATTTTCAGGCCATGGCTGAACTCGCGTATCAGTCGCCGGAATTATCGGCGCGCAGTGATCAGATTACCTCTCAGCAAAGATCTTATGGTACTCAATCCGCCGCCGGAGCAAAAGGAGGAGGACAATAACCAATGAGTACCTGGCACTACAAGTATAAGCTTTTGGCAATCGGAACCTTACTGTTTATTGTCGGAGCGGCTTTGACTTATTTTACGTACCTGCGCCCGCTTAACAACGAGCTGGCAAAGCGTCATAGCGATGTCCGCCGGATGACCTCAGAAATGCAGGAACAAAACTGGCCGGTTGATCCTGATAAATTGGATAAGGTACGGCAGCAGCAGCAAAATCGTCTGAACACTCTCAAGCTTAACCTGGCCGAAACCCAGGACCGCGCTCAGGCAACATTTTCGGCGAGAATAAAATCCAAATACGGACCGGATGCCGTCGACGATCCGAAGAAGTTCATCCATTATGCGTCCAGTCTGGATTACCAAATCTATTATGAAGAGATCACCAGCAAGTGGAGAAAAAAACGGATCCCCCTGGAACCGGCGATGCTCAAGATCTCCAAGGATTCATCATCCGAACGTATTTATCAGTCAGTGCTGCAATTGTGGAGCTTGGACAAAATCCTTACTGTGGTAAGTGAAAGCGGGCTCAGGCCAACCGTCAAAAAAGTTCGCATCAACAAAAGCGGCGACAACGGCAACCGGGAAGAAATGCCGCCGTCAGCATATCAATCCATCCGGGCAGCTTCAATCACTTTAACCCCGATAAAAAGATATCTAACTGAAGACCAGGCTGAGGATTTTTTTCTGTTGGAAATGCCAGTGCAAATGACCGTACAATGTTCCCCGTCTGAACTGAAAACCTTTTTAAAATCCTTGAATAACGGCGATTCCCTCATCCCGCTTAATTCAATAGAAATCCAAAAAATCCCGCCCCGTAATCCGGATGAAAAGTCCAGCCTCCTGGAAGTAAAAATGGAATGCAGCACCTTTTATCCGCTCCGGATTGAAAATACTATCGAAATCAACAAAACCCGTGCTCCGCTACCCGCGGGAGCATAGCGCAGGCAAACCTGACGTATGAAGTACATACATCTATTAAAAAACGAATGGGAAATTACGCTGTTCGTCTTGGCGTTATGTTCGCTGGGAATATTTCTGCTGTCGTGGTTTTTCGGGCTGGGCAATCAACCGCCGGTCCGCATCAGCCAAAACATACCACAAAGAAACCCCGGCTTGTTGAACTATGACGCGGCATTCGCGTTTCTGGACCATGACAACCAGACCTTGATCAACCCTGCTAACAGCCCGTTCATTCTGCCCCGCCCACCGAAATCAAACAACGGGAGCGGTGTTAATGTTACGGTTACCCCTAAGCCAAAACCTAAGCCAAAACCTAAGCCAAAACCTAAGCCCAAACCGAAACCCGAGCCCAAATCGAAGTCTGCGATTGAATATCTAGGTACTATGACCACCTCTACCGGGGCGCAGACTGCTCTCCTGAAAAACAGCAAAACCGGGACTACACGATACGTTATAAACGGGGAAAAATATGCCGGCTTAAAAATCCTGAATTTCTCGCGAAAAAGTATCAATGTTCAGCTACCGAATGGCAAACAAACCAGCCTTAAATTAGGCCAGAAACTGGAATACAACAAAGAATGACTCCTGCCAATAACTCTGCCAGAACAACCGGCGACGACCTGCTGTCGCTACTGATCGACAAAGATGAAATAACCAAAGAACAAGCTGACCTTGCAAGGCGCCGCATGCGGCGCGCCCAATCCAGTCCGCAGCAAGCCTTGCTGGATTTGGGATTCTCGTCAGAAGAAGCAATATTTCGAACTCTCGCTGATTGCCAAGGCTTGCCCTTCACCGATCTCGCGGAAGAAGAAATCCAGGATGAGGCGCAAAAGGCAGTCTCGGCCAAGGTCGCCTTCAATTATAAGTTCGTGCCGCTGCAACTTGACCGCAAAGTCCTTACGGCCGCTTTCTCCGAACCGCCCAACATGCGCAACCGTGAACAATTGCGCGTATTGTTGGGGGCCCGTTTGAGCCCGGTGATCGCCTCCCCCTCCAGTATTAGACGCGCCCTGAAACAGCTCTACGGCATCGGCGCAGACACGGTGATGCAGATTCGTAAAGACCGCGGCACCCAAGAGCGGGCGGACGCAGTGGTTTTTGACGGCTTCCAGCAACAAGACCTGGAGGCGGGCGAAGATGAAGAAACGGCCTCAATCATTCATCTGGTCAATCAGCTTCTGATTGAAGCACTGGAACTCGGGGCTACCGATATCCATATTGAGCCTTTTCAGGAGCAAGTTACTGTCCGCTATCGAATCGACGGCATGCTGCGTGATATTCCCACCCCCCCGGGAATGCGCCAGCTACATAACGCCATCGTCTCGCGGCTGAAAATTATGTCTAACCTCAATATTGCTGAACAACGCTTACCGCATGACGGTCGTATCCGGGCCCACATCGGCGAAGAAGAATTTGACTTGCGCGTCAGCATTTTACCCACCCGCTTCGGTGAAACCCTGTGCTTGCGTATCCTTAACCGCAGTGCGATTTTTTTGGAAATGACCGAGCTAGGCCTGAACAAGAAAAACCTGCAGATACTGTCACAGCTGGTTGAACTGCCGCACGGCATTCTGTTGGTAACCGGACCTACCGGAAGCGGTAAAACGACAACGTTGTATTCCGCCCTGGCCCGTATCCGCTTCGGTGAGCGCAAAATAATCACGGTCGAGGATCCCGTCGAGTACCAGCTGGAAGGGACTTCCCAGATTCAGATCCGGGCGGATATCGGCTTAACCTTCGCCAGGGGATTGCGCTCAATATTGCGGCATGACCCGGACGTTGTTCTGGTGGGGGAAATTCGTGACAGTGAAACTGCGGACATCGCCATCCGTTCCGCTCTGACCGGTCATTTGGTGTTCAGCACTCTGCATACCAATGACGCTGTAGGAGCGGTAAACCGCTTGGTTGATATGGGCGTCGAACCATATCTCGTTGCCGCCTCACTGGTCTCGTCTCTGGCGCAGCGATTGGTCCGGCGTATATGCCCGCATTGCAAACAGGAAGATGAACTCATCAAACCCAACATCCGGCGTGAACTCGCCGAGACTAACAATCTTGAGCTCCACGAGATACAGGCATATTACGGAACCGGTTGCTCAGAGTGCAATAACAGCGGTTATCGGGGCCGGGTTGCAATTTTTGAAATGTTTCTACTTGATGAAGAAATAAAGGAATTGATCTCTAACGCTGCCTCAACTATTGAACTCAGGCGCGCCGCCCAAGAACGCGGCATGCTCACCCTCCGCGAAAGCGGTTGGCAGAAAGTTCAGCAGGGCATGACCTCGGTCGAGGAAATATCCCGTATAACCGGAGCCCTGCAAATAACTTATAACCCGCCAAATTTCGAAGAAGAAGAAGCTGAAGATACTCATGAGACTTCATGAATGCAATAAACAACAATGATCAGAAATATTTTATCCAATTTTGCCAGGCTTTCAGCCTTTTACCTTTTTCTCAGTGCCACTGTAACCGCAAGCCTTGTCGAGGCAGCTGACACTTGGCTCTGGAATGCGGCGGATATCCGTATTGATACTGCCAGTCCCGTTAAGCGCTCCCACCAACTTCGGCTGGATATTCCACAGGAACTGCAAAAAAACGTGAGGGGAGTTGCGGCGTTTACAAAAAACGGGCAGCCACTTCAAGCCAACTTGGTAAAAGCAGGCGAAGTTTACCGGGCGGCGGAAATCGAAATCGCCGCCTCCCGCAGCAACCGTGAACTGCCGGTCGAGATCTACTTGTCAACAAAACGCCAAAGCCCGAATCGCATATCACCGGAGGCAAGGGAGCCAACCGCTTTTTTCTTTGACTGGGAACAACTCCGGTCTCGCCCTCTATCCTTTAAAGAACTGTACGCACTGGACCATGCCCTGCAGACGCCCCCCTTCCGGCAATGCACGCGGGATTTTTCTCTGCCGGAAAAACTTGCGCAAAGGATTAACCATCTTCGCAGACGCCGTCGCGTGGCCTTTTTAATTCGGCTTAGCGCTATGCTGAAGATCGAGCAGCAGACAACTGCCGTTTTCGGTTCTGATACGCGCACATCAGCTTGGTTTTTGCAGGTAGACGGCAAACCAACCGCAAGTTGGGTTAAAACTCCAAAGGAGTCAACCAAGGAGGGCGACATTATCATGAGCGACGCGGTTAAGCTTTTACCCGGCCTTCATCGCCTCGATTTTTATACTATCGCTGACCATAACGGCAAAGTCGCAAAACTCTTATGGAAAGAAAGCGGTAAAGCAAAAGCCACCCCGATCACCGGCGAGCAACTGACTTCGCCACTTACCCCTACCGCATACCGGTTTCACATCCGTAATACAGCCGTGAGCCCCGCAATCAAAATCAGAGACGCTAAGCTTTTTCAGCTAACCGATACCGGCCGCACAATTTCCGCCTGGCGCTTCAACATCCAAAACAGTACTGCTTCTTCAAACCCGACAAACCAAACACTGAAAGCAGGCGGGCAACCTCTTAATGGCAACGGGTACATGGTTTTCCCCGATAAAGAATTCCCTGCCCTCAGTTTCACTGCTGAAGGTAATCATGAACCCCGTACTGTAACCATCCCCGAAGTACTGACTTGGCAGACACGCCGTTCAATTGCCCCAATACTTATGCTTGAGCAATTGCCGATAATTATCCCCGCTGACGGTACCCTGACATTCACGAGCCATTTGACGGCCTTGCCGGATGTCTTCAAAAAAAACCGTAATATGTC
>JAWOEV010000072.1:0-11891 GCA_046482565.1 Lentisphaeria bacterium
GTTTCATCAGTATACTCTCGACGAAATACTCCATGAAAGGGTTGTTAAAAGCAGGGGAAAGCGAAATAAGAGAGGTGTTAAACGCAAAATGAGCAATTATCCTATCAAGAAAAAGGAAAAAACTCAAAAGATTTGGAACAACACTGACGCCCATATTTTTATCTTAAGTCAACAGTATTGGGGCTAGACGCCAAAAATCGCTGGGAGAGCTATTTTTCAATATTCCGGTTTGCAACCCTTTACCCGCCCGCTATATTAAGCTTTGTGATAAAATTCACAGTGTTAATATTGTCACAACCCGGATGAGGGCGAGGCTCGGGGCTCAACTATGCTTGGCAATAAAAATAAAAATGTATCAGAAAAAACGGTCGGGCGCCTCAGTGTCTACCGGCGTACCCTCAGTCGGTTGCACAAGGAAGACGGGACCGACAACACTTACAGCCATGTCCTAGCGGCGATGGCGGGGGTAACACCGGCCCAATTCCGCCGGGATATCATGGCGATTGGATATACGGGCTCCCCCACCCGGGGATATAAAGTCGAAAGCCTTTTGCAGCAAATTGATTCTTTCCTGAACGCCGGGTGCCATCAACACGTGGCCTTGGTCGGGGCCGGCAACTTGGGCAGAGCGGTAATGGCCTACTTGGTCGGCCGTCGCCCAAGTCTTGAAATAGTCGCCGCATTCGATAAGGATCCCCATAAGCACGGTCGCGTTATAGCCGGATGCCGCACTTACAACATCACGGAACTGGCCACGATTTTTTCTGAACAGGAGATTTCAATCGGCATTATCGCTGTACCGGGGCTGGCAGCCCAGGTAGTCACAGATGACATGGCGGCGGCCGGAGCAACCGGAATCCTCAATTTCGCACCGGTAAGCCTGCGCGTACCACCGTCCGTTTATGTTGAAAACATCGACCTCATGCAAGCTCTTGAAAAAGTAGCATACTTCGCCCAGCAGAGCACTTCGGGACAATAACCCTAAAAAAGTTTTCAGGCTGGGCGTAACCATGCCGGAAACCGGAAGTATTTAAAAAAACCAAGCGCTTAAAACAAAACTGCTGTAATAATCAGCACAGGAGAAAAGCACAACGTGGATACCACAACTAAAGTTCAAGGCATATTGGAGCAACATCCGGGGGCGGGACGCGATTCTCTGATCCCGGTTCTCCAGGATATTCAGGATGCCTGCGGTTACATATCCCGGGATATGATCAACCAGGTAGGCAAGCATCTGCAACTACCCCCCAGCAAGATTTACGGGGTGGCAACCTTCTATAACCAGTTTCGCTTTCACGCCCCCGGCAAGTTTCATGTCCAGGTATGCCGCGGTACGGCCTGCCACGTAAAAGGTTCAGGCGCTGTCCTGGATTCCCTCCAGCGTGAACTCGGCGTATCCCCTGGCGCGACTACTTCAGACGGCATTTTCAGCCTCGAAGTCGTAGCCTGTATCGGGGCCTGCGGACTGGCCCCGGTGATCAGCGTAAACGGTGAATTCCACGCCGGTGTAACCCCTCAACAGGTGGGCTCAATCCTCGACAATTATCGCTCTCAAGTTCAAGGAGATAACCCGAATGATTAACGATATTTTCTGCGCCGAGTGTCAGCACTCGGCCGAAGAGCCGTGCCCCCGCTATTTACCGTGTGTAACGGACGGGCCGCTGTGTCACACCAATACAGATTGTACTGACAAGCGCCGTGATTCTGGGGCAGCCCTGCGCCGTGATACCGTGACCCGCCCCGCAATTTTTGTCGGCACCGGAACCTGCGGCCTCGGGGCCGGGGCCGGCAAAACCCTTAAAGCAGTTCGCAAAAACCTGGCCGAACACGGCATAGAAGCCGATATTATCGAAGTTGGCTGTATCGGCCTGTGCGCCGCGGAACCGATTTTGGAGGTTCAGATGCCCGGCCGAACCCGCTTGGCATTCGGGCATATAACGGCCGACAAGGCGGAAGATGTTTTAAGTACCGTCATGAACGGTGACCTGCCCGCAACCGACGGCATTGAGCTACTCGGGCAACACCGGCATGATGAACTGGAAGCCTGGAAGAACGCGCCCTTTCTTGACGAGCATCCGTTTTTCGCCAAGCAAACCCGCTGCGTTCTGGCCAATTGCGGTATAATCGATCCGCGCAGCCTGGATGAATATATTGCCCGCGGCGGCTATCGCGCCATGGCCAAAACCCTGCGTGAAATGACCCCGGCCGAAGTTTGCGAACACGTCGAAGTCAGCGGCCTACGCGGTCGAGGCGGCGGCGGTTTCCCCACGGGCCGCAAATGGAAGTTCGCCCTGAATGCGGCCGCCGACAAAAAATATCTTATTTGCAATGCTGACGAAGGAGACCCGGGGGCTTTCATGGACCGGGCCGTAATCGAGGGTGATCCGCACCGCCTGATCGAAGGCATGGCCATCGCCGCTTACGCCATCGGTGCCTCGAAAGCCTATATCTACATTCGCGCCGAATACCCTCTCGCCATCGAACAACTCAAACGGGCTATTTCACAAGCTCGGGAGCGCGGTTTGGTCGGCGAGAATATCCTGGACAGCGGCTTTAACCTCGAATTCATTATCAAGAAAGGCGCCGGCGCTTTCGTCTGTGGCGAGGAAACAGCGCTCATCAACAGCGTTGAAGGCAAACGCGGCATGCCGCGACCACGCCCCCCCTTCCCCGCTGTCAAAGGAGTTTTCGGCAAACCCACCATTATCAATAACGTGGAAACCCTTGCTAACGTCGCGGGTATTATCGAACACGGTGCTGAATGGTTCAGTTCCATTGGCACCAATTCCAGCAAGGGCACTAAAGTATTTGCGGTATCCGGCAAGGTGCAACGCACCGGTTTGGTCGAGGTTGCCATGGGGACCAGTGTCCGTGATATCGTCTTTGATATCGCCGGCGGCATACCGGAAAAGAAAGACTTTAAAGCGGTGCAGATCGGCGGCCCGAGCGGCGGTTGCATCCCCACGGAGCACTTGGATATTCAGGTGGATTATGAATTCCTCAAGACGGTCGGAGCAATGATGGGATCGGGCGGTCTGGTCGTTATGGATGAAGATACCTGCATGGTCGATGTTGCCAAGTTCTTCATGGATTTCATCCAGCGTGAAAGCTGCGGGAAATGCATCCCCTGTCGCGAAGGAACAAGACGAATGCTTGAAATCCTCGAACGCATCACTCAATCACGCGACAAAGAAACGGACCAAGAAGCACTGCAGCGCTTCAAAGGGGTTATGTACCTCAACCGGCTGGCGAAGGTTATTCAAGATACCAGCCTCTGCGGCCTAGGGCAAACCGCTCCCAACCCTGTACTCAGCACACTGCGCTGGTTCCGGGACGAATATGAAGCCCATATTTATGAAAGGAGCTGTCCAGCGGGTGCCTGCCAGGACCTCATCACCTTCGAGATTGATCCTGACAAATGTGTCGGCTGTACCCTTTGCGCTAAAAAGTGTCCGACGGACGCTATCAAGGGGGCCCCGAAGTCGCCTCATTACATCGTTAGCGAAGAATGCGTGAGCTGCGGCACCTGCATGGATGTCTGCCGCTTCGACGCAATCAGCAAAAAATAACCTGAGGAATTCAGGTAAAAGGAGATTTAATTGTGGCTACCATCACTGTAAATAACAACACAGTTGAAGCCCGGGAAGGCGAGATGCTGTTGACAACCCTGAAACGGGCCGGTTTTCACGTGCCGACATTATGTCACATGACGGACCTCTTCCCCAGCGGTGCCTGCCGAATGTGTGTGGTCGAAGTCGACGGTGCCAGGAGCCTCGTGCCGAGTTGTGCGTACCCCGTTCAGGACGGCATGGTCGTCAATACTAATTCCCCGCGGGTTATTCAAGCCCGTAAAACCATTATTGAACTGCTCTTGGCCGATCACCCGGACGATTGCCTTTACTGCATACGAAACGGCAACTGCGAACTACAGAACCTGGCCGAGGAACTCGGCGTCCGCGAAAGACGCTATACCGGTAAAAAGGGCGAAAGCAAGCTTGACACCTCCAGCCCCTCCATTGTCCGCGACCCTGCTAAGTGCATCCTCTGCGGACGCTGCGTGCGAACCTGCGAAGAAGTACAGGGCGTATCAGCCATTGACTTCAGCGGTCGCGGCAGCCAGACCACTATTGCCACGGCCTTCGACGAAGGCCTGAACATTTCCAGTTGCATCAACTGCGGCCAATGTATAATGGTCTGCCCCACCGGAGCGTTACGGGAACAAAGCAGCATGAAAGAAGTCGTAGAAGCACTGAACGACCCGAATAAGACAGTTGTCGTACAACACGCCCCAAGTGTCAGTGTAACCCTGGCGGAAGAGTTTGGCATGAAGCCGGGTAGCGATGTCGACGGCAATATGGTGGCTACCCTGCGCGAACTTGGCTTTGATCATGTTTTCGACACCAGTTTCAGCGCCGACCTTACGATCATGGAAGAAGCATCGGAGTTGGCCCACCGCATCCAGACGGGTGGTGCTCTCCCGATGATGACCAGTTGTTCACCGGGATGGATTAAGTTTATTGAACAATTCTATCCCGAATACCTGGATAACGTTTCAACTTGCAAGAGCCCGCAACAGATGATGGGCGCAGTAATCAAAAATTTCTGGGCCGAACGTGAAAATGTCGAGCCGGAAAACGTTTACAGCGTTTCGATCATGCCCTGCACCGCCAAGAAATTCGAGGCCCGGCGCCCGGAAATGGCCAATGACAACCGGCCCGACATCGACGCTGTCCTGACGACACGGGAGTTAGCCCGCCTCATCCGCCTGCGGGGTATCGAGCTGGAAAGCATGGAACCCGCCAAGTGCGATACGCCTTTCGGCGAACGCAGTTCGGCCGGTAAAATCTTCGGGGCCAGCGGCGGCGTAATGGAAGCGGCAATTCGAACCGCACATTACCTGCTGACTGGAAAAGATCTGGAACAACTCAATATTCAGGCCGTCCGCGGCATGAAAGGTGTCAAAGAGGCCAAAGTGGAAATCGCCGGGACCGAATACGGAGTCGCCGTGGTCAACGGCGTCGGCAACGCCCATCAGCTGATGGAGCATCTCAGAAACGGACGCGACGATATCCATTTCATCGAGGTCATGACCTGCCCCGGCGGCTGTATTGCGGGTGGCGGTCAGCCCTACGATACTGATGAAGAAGCAATCAAGGCGCGCATGAAAGCCCTCTATAAAATTGATCGTGACGGGCCGGTCCGTACTTCTCACGCCAATAAGAGTATCGAGCGCTTATATGACGAGTTCCTGGGCGAACCCCTGGGACACAAAAGCCATGACCTGCTCCATACAAAATATACCAAAAGACAGGAATTAGCACAGTAAAACCTGAGCCTGACGATGAAACATTCCGCCAACAAAGAACTAGTTACCACCATATCCGAACGCTGTCGGGTGTGCTACACCTGTGTTCGCGAATGTCCGGCTAAGGCAATCCGAATCGCCGACGGCCAGGCCCAGGTAATACCGGAACGCTGCATCGGCTGCGGAAACTGCGTTCGTGTTTGCAGCCAGCAAGCCAAACAGGTGCTGGACGGCATTGACGCAACCCGACAGATGATCGAAGGGGGAAAACCGACGGCGGCAATTATCGCGCCGAGTTTCCCAGCTGAATTTCCCGATATTGAATACCAACAGGTCATCGGTATGCTGAAAACCCTGGGCTTTGACAGTGTCCATGAAGTAGCTTTCGGTGCCGACTTGGTGGCCCGTGAATATCGGCGCTTGTTGAAAAACAGCGAAGACAGCTCGTATATCGCCACAAGCTGTCCGGCCGTCGTCGCCTACGTTGAACGCTATTCACCGGAAATAGCGCCGAAACTGGCCCCGATTGTTTCGCCGATGATCGCTGCAGCGCGAACGCTCCGGGAACTGGCCGAAGACGAACTGCAAATAGTTTTTATCGGCCCCTGTATTGCCAAAAAAGGCGAAGCCGCCAGCCGGAATATCGCTGAGGAAATCGATGAAGTCCTGACTTTTGCAGAACTGCAGCAGATGCTGGATGCGGCCAACTTGAACCTTGAGACGGCATCAGGCGAAGCCGCCGATTTCGACCCGCCGTATGCCGGCACCGGTGCCCTGTTCCCGATCAGCCGCGGGCTCCTGCAGGCTGCCGGTATTGAAGAAGACCTTCTGACCGGTGAGGTTGTAGCCACCGACGGCCGAACCAATTTTGTCGAAGCAATCAAAGAATTCGAACAAGGCCATCTTGATGCGCGCCTGCTTGAAGTCCTGTGCTGCAACGGCTGCATTATGGGGGCAGGCATGACCTGCTCAACACCGAAGTTCAGCCGGCGGGGCGCCGTCAGCCGCTTTGTCCGCGAACGCTATGCCGAAAGTGACCGGGAACGCTGGCAGCAAAATATGCAAAAGCTGGCCGACTTGAATCTGCACCGGGAATTTATGGTTGACGACCAGCGCATTCCTTTCCCCTCTGAAGACGATTTAAAGGAAATAATGCAGCGTATGGGAAAGTTCGAGCCCCAGGATGAGTTGAACTGCGGGGCCTGCGGCTATGAAACGTGCCGCGAACACGCGGTCGCAATATTCAAAGGTCTGGCCGAAAACGAAATGTGTCTGCCGAATACAATCGAACAACTCCGCACAAAAATGCAGGAATTGGCGGTCAGCAATGAACAACTAGCCGATACCCAGGAAGCCCTTATGCATTCGGAACGCCTGGCCAGTATGGGGCAGCTGGCGGCAGGCGTCGCCCATGAAGTAAACAACCCCCTGGGGATCGTTCTGATGTATGCTCATATGCTTCTCGAAGAGGCCGAAAGACAAAGCGAAATGCATAATGACTTGAGCATGATTGTCGAACAGGCCGACCGCTGTAAGAAGATCGTTTCGCGCCTGTTGCATTTCGCGCGCCAGAACAAGGTGGTGCTCCACACGGTCAACCTCCGCGAATTAACGAACCGCGTAGCCGCTTCGGTTAAGCACAACGATTCTGTCACGCTTGAAGTCGTGCATAAAGAAAAAAATCCGTGCGCCGAGCTCGACGGCGACCAAATAGCCCAGGTCTGCACCAATCTGATTACTAATGCACTGGACGCTATGCCCGACGGCGGAACCATCACCATTGAGACGGACGGGGATGATGAAAACGTCTATCTCCGGGTCTGCGACACCGGCACCGGTATCTCGGAAGCAAACCAAAGCAAAATATTTGAACCTTTCTTTACCCTCAAACAGATTGGCAAAGGAACCGGCTTGGGTTTGGCCGTATCCTACGGAATCATTAAAATGCACAAAGGTAGCATAACCGTGGAATCGAACAACGATCCAAACCGCGGACCGACCGGTACCCAGTTCAAAATATCGCTCCCGCGCACTGGCCAGCAGCAGCAGATTTTTATGGATGAAAAACTGGGATAACGCGGGCATAATACAGGTTAGATTATTTTATCAACATTTTTAAATAACGCATAAACGCAAAGGAATACGATAGACATGGCAACCCCTAATACAGTTCTTTTAGTCGATGACGACCAAGATTTCGTCGAACAGCAGAAAATGGTGCTGGAAAGCGCCGGTTACAAAATAAAAACCGCTTTCGGCCAGAATGAGGCGGAACAGAAACTGGCCGATTTAAAACCGGATATCGCCTTGATCGACCTGATGATGGAACATGCCGACGGTGGCTTCTCTCTGTGCTACAAAATAAAGAAACAGTACCCGGATGTTCCCGTGATAATTATTACCTCCGTAGCCTCGGAGGCCAGCCTCGACTTTGATACATCGACTGAGGAAGAACGGTCCTGGATCAAGGCGGACGCAATGCTCAATAAACCGGTACGCCCCGAACAATTAATCGGAACTGTAGAAAAAGTTTTATCGAGTAAAACATGAAAACCTTACGCATACTGGTAGTGGATGATGAACTCGGCATGCGCTTGGGCGTAAAGCGCGCCCTGCGTAACTTCCATGTTGACGTGCAGGTACTGGATGCGGATGTCGCATTCGAGGTAATGGAGGCGGAAGACGGCGCAAATGCCCGCCGGATAATCAGTGAAACGCCGCCAGATCTGCTTTTGCTCGACCATAAACTGCCGGACACTACCGGCCTCGAAATCCTAGACTGGATGAAAGAGCTGTCACCCGATCTTTTAACCATAATGATCACCGCCTATGCCTCGCTGGATACTGCGGTAACTGCCACTAAACGGGGGGCTTATGATTTTCTGGCCAAACCGTTTACGCCTGAGGAACTCAAAGCCTCCGTACGTAAGGCCGCGCGGGCGTTGCTCCTCCAGCGGGAGGCGCAGCGCCTGGCTGAAGAAAAACGCCAGGTCCGGTTCCAATTCGTCTCGGTACTGACCCATGAACTGAAAGCCCCCCTGTCCGCGGTAGAAGGTTACCTGCGTATTATGCGCGATAAAGCAGTCGGGGACGACCCGGCAGCTTATGACCGCATGCTCGACCGCAGCCTGGCACGACTCGAAGGCATGCGCAAATTAATCCTCGACCTGCTCGATCTTACCGCTATCGAATCAGGACAGCGGGCAAGAGAACTGAATACTTTGAACCTGAAGGAAGTGGCCGAAGCCGCAATCGAAACATTTCAGCCGCAAGCCGAAGATCGCAATATAAGCCTGCATCTGGAAGCAGATGATGATGTCACTATAAAAGCAGACCGCAAAGAAATTGACATCGTCCTGAACAACCTCATCAGCAATGCGATCAAATATAATGAAGAAAACGGTAACGTCTGGGTTAAACTGCAACGCGACGACGATCAGCGTGTCATTAAGGTCAGCGACGACGGCATCGGTATGACCAAAGAAGAATCGGACCGCTTGTTTGACGACTTTGTCCGCATCAAAAATGAAAAAACCCGTAAAACCATCGGCAGCGGCTTGGGGCTGGCGACCATCCGTAAAATCGCCCGCTTGTATGACGGACGGGCCGATGTCGAAAGCCAACCCGACAAAGGCAGTACGTTTACCGTCACCCTCAACAGCGCCAGCGAACAATGAACCATTTAGACCACAATAAAATAGTCAACTGGCTGCGGGAGGACAACGACCGCACGCTTGAAGAGCTGTGGCAACATGCCGACTCCATTCGCAACGCCCTAGTCGGCGACGAAGTTCACCTGCGCGGACTTATCGAATTTTCCAATGTCTGCCGGCGGCGTTGCGGGTACTGCGGGCTGAATGCGAGCAATAAAGAGATCCAGCGTTATCGCATGGCCCCCTCCGAAATTGTTGCCTGTGCTGAAGCAGCCGTGGATTACGGCTACGGCACGGTTGTCCTTCAGTGCGGTGAAGATCCAGCCCTGGAAGCAAACTGGCTGAGTGACCTTATCCGCCGCCTGAAAAGCGCAACCCCGCTGGCGATAACTCTGAGCGTCGGCGAACACGCTCCGGAAATACTGGAAAACTGGTTCAAGGCGGGAGCCGATCGATATCTCCTGCGATTCGAAACCTCTGATCCGAAGCTTTACGAAACCATTCACCCGTCGTTGCGGGGAATTAAATCAGACCGCATCGGCCAGTTACGGGTTCTGCGCGAGATAGGATATGAAGTCGGCAGCGGCGTCATGATCGGCATTCCCGGCCAGACCTACGAAAGCCTGGCCCGCGATATTGAATTATTTCAGGAACTGGATCTGGACATGATCGGGGTCGGGCCGTTCATCCCGCACGCGGCGACAAACCTCGGCAAAACCGAGGCAAAGGCGCACCCCCCCCGGAAAGACCAAGTGCCGAACACGGAGAAGATGACCTACAAGGTGGTCGCCCTTACTCGCATGGCATGTCCGACTACGAACATTCCCAGCACTTCCGCCCTGGCCACCCTGAATCAGGACAGCGGCCGTGAATTGGGGCTGAACCGGGGGGCCAATGTCGTTATGCCTAACCTAACCCCCCCGGAATATCGCAAGCTGTATGAAATATACCCGAACAAAGTCTGTATCGATGAAACCGCCGGTGCCTGCCACAGCTGTATGAAAAACCGGATCCGTAGCCTCGGACGGACGATTTCAGCCGGACCGGGCACCTCCATAAACTATCTCGAACGACATCATCAGAATACTGCCATAGTTCGTTAACAAAAATCCGCTTGCCCGACGGCTTGGCGTGGCGAAAGCGGATAACGAGGCAGATAATCGTCGTCCGTCGTTATCGTCGTCCGCTATTGTCAACCGTTGTTTCACATAAGCCCGAGTCTCACATAACCCAAAAAGGACCTAATACAATGCCAGCCCTGCCCAACATGAAATTAAGCGAGGGCGCCGCCGATTTTATCGATGATGAACGTCTGGAAAAACTGCTTGCGCAACCGGAAAAACCGGACGCCTCCGAGGTCCGTGATATCGTTGCGAAAAGCCTGAATAAAGAAGCTCTGTCAGTGGAAGAAACCGCCACCCTCCTCCGAGCCGATGACCCGGAGCTGGTCGAAACCATTTTCGATGCCGCCCGCACTTTGAAACGTACAGTCTACGGCAATCGCATAGTCCTGTTCGCCCCGCTCTACATCGGCAACGAATGCATTAATGACTGCCTCTATTGCGCCTTCCGTCGCAGCAATAAAGACGCCATACGCAGAACCCTCTCTGCAGACGATATTCAGGCCCAGGTCAAAGCACTCGAAGACCGCGGCCACAAACGCCTCATTCTCGTCTATGGCGAACACCCGCAATATGACGCTGACTTCATTGCCCGTTCAGTACAGCAAATTTATGATGTTCGTTCCGGCCACGGCGAAATCCGCCGGGTAAATATCAACGCGGCTCCGCTCAATATCGATGGCTATAAAAAAGTCAAAGAAGCGGGAATCGGCACCTACCAGATTTTCCAGGAAACCTATCACCACCCGACCTATGCCAAACTTCACCCGGAAAATAGCCGCAAGGCTAACTATCTATACCGCTTGGACGGCCTCGACCGGGCCATGGAGGCCGGTTGCGATGATGTCGGCATCGGTGCCCTCTACGGACTCTATGACTGGCGCTTCGAAACCCTCGGCTTGGTAACCCATGCTCTGCATCTCCAGCAGCGCTACGGGGTTGGCCCCCATACCATCAGCTTTCCGCGCCTGAAACGCGCCTGCGGTGTATTGTCAGAAGACCGCTATGCTGTCAGTGATACTGACTTCAAACGCCTGGTCGCCATCCTGCGCTTGGCCGTACCCTATACCGGGCTTATTCTTACCGCCCGGGAAAGTCCTGAACTGCGCCGGGAAGTCATGGAGTTCGGGGTATCGCAGATCGACGCCGGCAGCCGCATCGAACTCGGCGGCTATACCGAAGCCGCCGACGCCCAGGTCATGGAACGCGAACAATTTGAGCTCGGCGATATACGCTCGCTCGACGAAGTCATTAAAGAACTGCTTACCGACGGTTATATACCCAGTTTCTGCACCGCCTGCTACCGACTGGGGCGAACCGGTGAACATTTCATGGAGTTCGCCATCCCCGGTTTTATCAAACGCTACTGTACTCCCAACGCCCTGACTACATTAACGGAATATTTGGTGGACTATGCCTCCCCGGAAACTAAAGCCGTCGGCGAACGCCTGCTTCACGATGAGGTCAAAAAACTGGATGACGGCGACCTGAAGCAGAAACTGATCAAGCGCCTCGACCAAATAAAAACCTCGGACCAGCGTGATCTATACTTTTAGCCCGCGGGCTAGTGGGACCGTCCGCGAAAAGGTCTCAGGTCTCCGCCTGAGGCGGATTGAGGAGCGCCGGTGGTTCCTCTCGGGCTTTTGCGCTGTAATGTACTACCCTCCAGGGTAATACTTTATAGCGCAATTGATGTAAATATAGTTGGTGCCAGTAAAGATAGTATTAAAGCTCAAAAGAAATTTGCTGAAAAAAATAATTTAACCTTTCCACTGTTAGCAGATACTGAGGGAGATTTATGTGAAAAGTTTG
>JAWOEV010000084.1:0-8939 GCA_046482565.1 Lentisphaeria bacterium
AGCAGGCAAAGCCACGACCGTGATCAGGTGATCCGCAACAGGACCTGAATCCAGCGTACACTGCTTCCTTTTGCCAGCGCGCGAGTTGGGATTGCCCATGGATCCGCGCTGCGGCTGGAGTTGCTGTTCGCACGGACTCGATCTGGAGGAAGTGTCCCGTTGACTGTTGAAACTTGAAGGCGGTCTCCTGAGCGTCCATGTTGGACGCTCAAGGCAACCAAACCAAAGGAGACCGCCATGAGTGACAATAGCGTACTTGAAGCCCTTGGACAAGTGGAACCGTCTGCTGCGGGAGATATTTTCCGTGATTGGCTGCGTGGTGAAGTGCGAACTCTAATTACAGATATTCTAGCCGAAGAGGTCGCAGAACTTTGCGGCCCGCGCCACAAACCGGCGCAAGAGCGTGAGCGCTGGCGTGCCGGCGGGACACACGTAGGAGTTCGTATTGACGGGGTTGAAACGAAGATCCGCAAACCCCGAGTGCGTTGCCATGATGACGATGACGGTCAATCAAAAGAGGTCCGACTCAGGAGCTACGAGGCCGTAAGTCGGGCTGACGATCTGCGTGAACGTATTCTGCGCGCCACGGCTGCCGGAGTGAGTTCGCGTGACCAGAAGGCTCTATATCCTGAATCCGGGCCCGGTCGCAGCCGTGTTTCCCGTGCCTGGATCGTCGAAGGCCGGGAACGTATAGCAAAACTCCGCAGTCGTAATTTGAAGGCTGATCAGTTTTTCTGCATGCTCCTGGACGGTATTGTGCTGTCCGATGATCTCAGCGCCATTGTGGGGATGGGCATCACCCTGGATGGCCGAAAGGTCATGTTGGATTTCGAAATAGGCGCACAGGAATCAACAGAAGTATGCGACGCATTGCTGGGGCGGCTTGTCCACCGTGGTCTTAAATTCGACGGTGATCCGCTGGCAGTTCTGGACGGCTCCAAGGCACTTCAGAAAAGCGTTCTGAAACATTTCCCGGGGGCTCATATTCAGCGGTGTCTGGTGCATAAGGAACGAAATATCAAAGGTCGCCTTTCCAGGCGTCATCACGGCAACGTAAGCGATCTTTTCAAGCGCCTCCGCTCCGTGGAAGGAGAAGCAGCCGCACGGGAAGTTCTGGACGATATGGAGCGATTCCTTGGCCGACGCAGCCGCAAGGCGCTGGAATCACTGCACGAGGCCGGAGACGAACTGATCACGTTGCACAAGCTTAATGCGCCCTCCACGCTGCACACGACGTTAACGAACACAAACAGCATAGAGAACCCGTTCCGGAATACGCGCGCCAAGATCGGCCGGGTTAAACGCTGGCGTGCGGAAACCGATCAGGCAGAACGCTGGTTAGCATATGCCCTGCTCACAGCCGAAAAAGGCTTTCGTCGGATAAAAGGTTTCCGCAGCATCCCGGAACTTCTGAAATCTATGGGGTGGCCATCTGACGCTGTTGAGGCGTCGCTCCGCTCCGCCCTTGACCCTCTGGGTCATCCCGCCTCTGGCGGGACCGGGCTCCGCTCCACGACGCCTCATCCAAAGGCAGGGAGCGAAGCGAACTGCCTGACAGGGACTGGACAAGAGAACGACAAGGAATAACATTGAAACCAACACTAAGACCGCCGGAGAGTTTCAACAGGATCTGGGACATCCCCTTGAGGAGCGCCGGTGGCTCTTACCGGAGTTTTCGTGTTGTCATGTAATATCCGGACTAACAGCAGTTGCCCCGTTGCAGGCTATCGGTTATGGTATGTATAATTATGAGCAGAATCCGCATACTCCCAGAAGAAACAGCCAACCGCATTGCCGCCGGTGAAGTTGTAGAACGCCCGGCATCTGTCGTTAAGGAGCTCCTCGAAAACAGCATTGACGCCGGAGCGGACAAAATAACCGTCCGGACTGAAAACGGTGGTCGTAAACTGATCCAGGTCAGTGACGATGGTTGCGGCATGGACAATGACGACGCCATGCTTTGCCTTGAAGCACATGCCACAAGCAAGATCAATGAAACTTATGACATTGATCGCATCTCCACCCTTGGATTCCGGGGGGAAGCACTGCCCAGCATTGCTGCTGTAAGCAGGTTTCGCCTACAAACCCGGCCGCATGAAAAAGTCGCTGGAGTTGAACTGGTGGTCAGCGGCGGCACTTTGCGCGATGTTCTGGATTGCGGATGTGCGCCCGGCACCGATATTCAGGTCCGTAATCTCTTTTTCAACCTTCCGGCCCGACGCAAGTTTCTGCGCCGGCCGGCCACTGAAGACATGCATATCCAGGAAACCGTGTTATTACAGGCGCTGGGACACCCGAACATTGCCTTCGAGCTGGAGATGAACGGCCAGAAAGTCCTTCAGGCAGGACGCAATATCGATACGGGGTCGAGGATAGCAATGCTGTTGGGCAAAGATACTTTCAGGTCAATGATCCCGGTTGATTATCAGGAAGCGGGGATAAATATCACCGGTTATATCTCCCGGCCCGGCGTCACCCGGTCGAAGCGGCGTGAACAACGTGCCTTCGTGAACGGCCGGCCAGCCGAGTCCAGTTCCATATTTTACGGCCTGCGCGAGGCGTATCATACGCTGGTCATGAAGGGCCGATACCCGCCCGTGGTTCTTTATGTTGACATGCCGCCCGATCAGGTCGATGTCAATGTTCACCCCACTAAGCGTGAAGTTCGTTTTCGGGACGGTCGCACCGTGGCTCAAATAGTGTCGGCCGCAGTTCGGCGTGCGCTTCGTGAGTTTGCGGCTGGCGACTCGGTTGAGCTGCAACCGCACTTAGCGAACCGGGGGGGAGGCCTCAAACCGGCCGAGTCCCCGCCGTCCACACCGGTTGCCACAGAACAGCGTTTCCCTAACTGGGAAAGAAATACTTCGCCTGTCCAGCCAGCGGTTTCGGGTGACACCCCACCAGCACAAGCGTCGCCTGAAACGGCCTGGCCAACTGACGTTTCAAGCGAAAACGCTCAAGGCCAAGCTTCCGGCCGCTGGGCCGACAACTACGCCACTCCGAACGGTCCCTCGCCATCGGCGGCAACGCGCAATGAGCTACAGCACCTCGAGGTTTTGGGGGTCTATAAAGCCCTGTATCTTATTGCCGAAGGCCCCTCTGGTCTGGTTTTGATTGACCAGCATGCCGCCCATGAACGAATACTGTTCGAAAAACTGCTGGCGGCCGCCGAGGCCAAAGACGGAACCAGTCAGCCGTTGCTGATTCCAGTGACAGTCGAACTCTCCCCGTCTGATGCTGATATTCTTGAAAACAACCGGGGGGAATTTACCCGCCTGGGGTTCGGTCTGGAAGAATTCGGCGGCGGGACCTATGTCATCAACGCTATACCGGCTCATTTCCCGCAAGAAAATGTTTCCGGAATGATGCAGGATATTATTGATGAACTGCGGCATGGCACCGGACGGGCTCCACGCGCGGACGAAATCGCCGTGGCCCAGGCTGCCTGCAAACACGCAGTTCGTTCAGAAGACCCCCTCGCTTCGGATGAAATTACCCGCTTAATAGAAGACCTTGCCCGAGCCGAAATGCCCTATACCTGTCCGCACGGACGACCAGTCATGATCAATATCCCCGATTCCGAACTGCAGAAGCGCTTTGGAAGACGAACCTGACCGACCTAATCGGTATCGCCATCGAAGCCGATTATCCGATGCACAATTCAGGACGGTGATTAGCCCGATCATTGCATAAAAAATGAGATTATGCGGGATATGTATCTTAATAACAAAGGCTTATACCGCTTGTTAGACCATTCGCGAAAAGGTCTCAGGTCCATGTTGGGCGCGAGACCTTTTCGCATGGCGGCTAACCCGGGAAGTGTGCTGTGGACGTTTCAGGTTCAGTTGTTTAAATGCTATGTTATGATCAGTCCGGGATTTTCCCGATTTCATGCCGTTACAGTTATTACGAAAACAAAAGAAAGACAAAAGATCCGGCACTGAAAAATAACTTACGCAACCGGTTTTTAGTCAAGGTTAACGCTCATAATGAGTTCTTTATATACAGTCGAAGTAGCCCCCGGTCTTTTATATGACTGCGAGGCTAAGGATGATATCCATTTAGCGCCCAACGATACAGTTGTCCTCAAGTTCAAAAAATACCAGGACTACGGCCGCGTTAAACATACGGTGTGCAGCACTAACTGCGGCCAGCATAAAAGTTCGGGGAAAGGCGGGGGGAAAGGGGACGACAGCCCCCGTATAATCCGCCACATGAACCTGGTTGACCAGGGCCGCGCCACTGAAAATGAGGCCCGGGCCCGTTCCATGTTCCGTACAGCACAACGCAAAGCACAAGAACATCGGCTTGATATGAAGTTTATTAACTGTCACTATGTTCTGGATAAAAGTGTAGTCATTTTCCAGTTTTCTGCTGAGGGGCGTATAGACTTCCGCAATTTGGTGAAAGACCTCTCAGGGGCTTTGCGGAACCGGATTGAATTGCGCCAGGTCGGAGTGCGCGATGAAGCGGCTATCCAAGGGGGTATCGGCCCCTGCGGACGCCCGTTTTGCTGTGCGACTGTCCTTGATAAGTTCCGCGGTGTAAACGTAAAAATGGCTAAAGCGCAGGGATTATCATTGAACCCCACCAGTGTTTCCGGTGGTTGCGGACGCCTCAAGTGCTGCCTGAGGTACGAGGTGGACACTTACCGGGAAATGGCGCGCGTTATGCCCCGGGTGGGCCACAAAATAGATACTCCTCAGGGAACCGCGCGAGTTGTGGACTGTGAGCCGCTTGAAGAAAAGGTCAAGGTCCGGCTGGAGGAAGGCGAAAGGCGGATAATCACTTTTGCGGCCGAGGAACTCGGGTACGGTCTAAAACAATCTGATAAACCGGCGACAAACAGTGGCAGTTATTGAGTTCTACCGTGAAGCGTCATATCATACAGAATTGTGTCGTTTCTTATTTGGCCGGGGTAATGTTTCTAGCCCCGCTCAAGTTCGGCACCATTCTTTACACTGGTAAGCTAGGCTTTTTCCCCAGCTCCCTTCTCGAATGGCTTTTAACGCCTTGGCCGCCTGCATTACTTCCGGTACTCGTCGCGGTTGGGCTAATGGGGAGCATCGCATATTTCCCGGTCAAAATGACTTTTAATAACCGGTTAGCCTGGCTGATACCTCTCGCTTGGTTGACATTGGTCATCGGCATTATCCCCGGACTTATTGTCACGACCGAATGGAACCGTGCCCTCCTCTTTGCCAGCAACCTTCTCAGCGCCGTTTCCTTCTGTTTTTCTGTTTTGCTTGTGCTGAATGCGCGACCTCAGGCAATAAATCTACTGCTTGCGGGCCTTGTGGCAGGAGTTTTTCTAAGTGCCGCGGACGGCTGGTATGAAATAAAAGGCGGTGGCCTGGAAAACACGCTTGAATACGCCGAAGAAAACGCGCAGGTTATCGGGCAAAGCGTTGACCCGCGTTTGCGCAGTCGGCTTGAGCAAGGGCGTGCGTCCGGGACATTCTTTTACCCTAACAGCTATGCCGCCCACCTCATCCTCACCCTGCCCCTGTGCCTGGCCGCCTTATGGCGCTGGGGAAGGCATGTCCATCCCCCGGGTTTGAGCAGAGCATTATTTATCGCTTTCGCCGTCATTTCAGGGGGCTTGCCTCTGCTCTGGAGCGGCAGCCGGGCAGCGCTTATTGCCCTAGGCGGCGGACTGTTCTTTGCCATGCTTTTCATGAAGCAATTACCAAAGTATTGGCGTATCGGCCTGGCAGTCATGGTAATGGTAACCGCTTTCGGCGGTCTTTTCGTGGTTAACAAAGGCCGCACTCTATCCTCACTAGGCGCTCGTTTCTATTACTGGACAGGGGCCGCTGACATGACTGCCGCCAACCCCGGCACCGGAGTCGGTATCGGTGAATTTTACCCGGAATATTGCCAGCGACTTGGGAATAGTCCTTTAACAATAGCAGGCCTGGAGATAGAAAGGTTTTTCCCAGGCTTTATGCAGACGCTGGATTTCAGCGATAAGCTTACTCGCGAACCCCATAATTTCTGGCTGTTGTTCAGTAGTGAAAGCGGACTTCTCGGTGCCCTCGCAGCCACTATTCTACTTTCAATGCCTTTCTGGTTCCAAAGGCTCAGGAAAGGCAGGAACATGAAGAATAATACCGGCAATGACCGGCAATTTTTTATTGTTGCCGGCCGCGCCGGCTTGGCCGCCTGGCTTTTGCACGGCTTGACCGACATGAATATGCACGTCCCGGGAACTGTCATAGTAGCGGCAGCACTTCCCCTGCTGGCGCTTTTTGCCGCTGATTCTGAAGCTATCTCTACTGCCTCCGACAATCCCCCCCCCAAGAAGTATGTAAAGGCGGGGTTGATTCTGCTCGGAGTGCTGACCCTGTTCGGGGGATGGCGTTTGCCGGGAGATCTGGCAATGCGTAATCTTGGCCACGCTACAGCCAGTGACACACTTCACACCAGTGAACTGCAGTCTATGACGATGAAAACCGCCCGTTTGCTTCCTTTCTCTCCCAACCCCTGGTTACTCCTGGCTGACCGGGCTGAGAGCAATGGTCATCTCAAAATCGCGCGAAGGGCCTGCCGGGAAGCCCTGGCGAGAACACCACATCGCGGTTTTATCTGGGCGCGCCTTGCCGTGCTTGAGCAACGCCTTGGCGATACCGAGGCGGCGGCGCGGGCCATGACTAAAGCAGACCACTGGGGCGCCTGGCAGTCACCATAACTGTAAGCGAGGCGTTCGGATCAAAAGCCGTAAATTCCGTTGACCCGTAAAAAGCCACCTTTTCGAAACCCTGTTCCTTGAGCGCCGCACCGATCTGCGAGTATGTATATGGACGCAGGCGCACACTATGCAGTTCGTGCTCAGCCTCCCCGCTCTTTTCAGATCCGCCCCAACCCAAGCTCAGAACATTGAAACGAAGCAATCCATCCTCCAGAAAATCATAAAACCTGATGAATTCCCGCTCACCATCCCGGTCGATGGCAATAATGCGTTCTTTTTGCTGTAGTATTCGATGATAATTGAGAAGCTGAATAACGGCAATCCCCCCCGGTTGCAAGAGGTTGAAGAAATTCTGCATGGTGTCCTCAAGTTCATCATCGGTAAGAATATGGGGTATGCTGTTAGCCATGCATAAGACGGCATCGCTTTCGGGAATTGCGGCCGAGTCCAAAGCTTGCATCGCCGCAATCTTCCACCTCAACTTATCCCGAACGCCACGCAACCGAGCATTCTCATCAGCCGCTTTCAGCATGCCGGGCGAAATATCCAGCCCCAAAACCTCTATACCGGCCTTGGCCAGCGCTATAGCATATAAACCGCTACCGCAGGCAACATCAACAGCTCTGTATAAAGCTGTCTTTCCACTCAGTTTTTCGACGAATTGACCGGCCGCCGCCAAGCGTCCCTCAAAGCCGGTCATTTTGTCGTAGTCATCGACCAGCGCCTCATAAAAGTCAGTTTCCGTACTTTCGCTCATCCGCTGTACGCTATTTATCCCGGTTATTTCCCCACAAACCAGTCGGACTCCAGCCAGAGAATTTGATACTCTGAGCGAATATCCAGGCCTTTTGTGCGTTTGAAAAAAGTTTCGAGCTCTTTAAAGGCCCACAGCAACTTCAGGTATTCTTCACCCTCGGCAACCTCGATTTCACCGCCCTTTTTCTCAACGTCGGTGATATGCTTTATACTGGCCACCTGACGCAACAACATCAGAAACAGAAAGTACTGCCCCGGAAGTTTGCCCAGTTCGGCAAGATAAGCCTGGTAGCGATAATGTTGAAAAGTGCGTCGCGCTTCGGGTGTATCCAAAGCCTTTGATGCTTCCCGGCATTTACGGATAAACTCGAAAACCCCCAGGACACAAACCTCAATATGCATTCCCTCTTCATTGAAACGCGTCTGCCATTGCGGATTACTGCCGTTGTCACTGATATGGAAAGACACAGTAGCTTCTTCCAGATCATAGGGGTGGACAAACAAAGTAGTCAACGCATTGGCTATCTTGGAGTTGTTGATTTTTTCAGCCAGCTGCTCCAGCTCAACCAGCTTTTCGGTGTCTTCACGCCCCGTTTTATCAAACTGTTTAATCAGCTTTTCAAAATTCCGCCAAGTTGAGGATAAGGTTCTACGTGCCATTTTTACAACTGTATGTTTATATATATTCTGTAGTTAACAAAAGCACCGGCGGCAAAATGTCGCAGAGACTCAACCCCGTCATATGCATCCCCTCTCCCCTCAATTCACCGCGACCAAGTCTTTATTATACCACAACAATCTTAATTTGCCACTTGCAATTTACGGCCCACAATTGTATCTTTTTGGTAAGAAGCCGACGCAAAACCTTGCTATATCAGGGTTGAGACAACATTTATCATGCAACACCAGGAACCGCAACAAAACGGAGGGACAAGATGTCGTTAACTCCCAGTACAATGCAGGAACTAGGCAAGCAAGCCCCGGATTTTTCCCTGCCGGATACCGAGGGAAATACCGTAAAATTAACTGACTTCGTCAACCAAAAAGTGTTGCTGGTTATCTTTATGTGCAATCACTGTCCGTATGTGAAACATGTTCGGGACAAACTTCTCGAACTAGTCCGGGACTATCAGAAAAAAGACGTAGCCGTCGTTGCCATAAACTCTAATGATACAGATAATTATCCGGAAGACAACCAGTCACGAATGAAAGAGGAAGCCGCCAAATACAATTATCCCTTCCCGTACCTCTACGATGCAACCCAGGAAGTGGCCAAAGCCTACGGGGCCGCCTGCACCCCCGACTTTTTCGTGTTCGGCCCCGACCGAAAACTGTTTTACCGGGGGCAAATGGACGGTTTTATACAGGTATGAAATCACTGAGGATGGATCACTTGAAAACGGGAAAGTGTTATTTTCCTTTAATACACTTGCAAAGACCTCCAGTGGATTACCAGACGAATTAAAAATTCACAAAAGCGGTAATATATTTG